>NZ_BADD01000690.1 GCF_000333455.1 Rhodopseudomonas sp. B29 | reverse complement strand
TGACGAGAGGTGCGGGTCCCTTCTGTTTTCCGAGGGCCGTGGCCGCGGTCGTATATTGACCCGGTCGCAACCCTTCCAACGCCCCAGAACCTGTTCAGAGCCTTCGATGCCGGACCGTTGATCGGCCCGTTGCAGTCACTCCGGCGCTCGGCTTTAGGGACGGCAACGCCCTGTCCCGAAAAGGCCGCGGAGGCCTTCGGGAGCGAACATTGAGTACCCTTCTGGGAAGGTCCGGCGGGACGCAGTCACCACCCTCGCTGGACAGTCCCGAAGCTAGGCCGACTCCGGTTGACCCGTCAAGCTGTAGTGCGAGTTCCTGAATCAAATACTAAATATGGTGGAGTTGCGGGGATAACAGGGGGACAAGCCGCGCCCTGAGGTGGCCAAGTATCGGTGAGTCCTCAGAGATTCCAAAGCCGAAAAAATTGCCCGAGGCCCGGTTTGGAGCGCTGCACCCGCTGTTCACAGGGCAGCTACCCGGGTGGATTTAGAGCTTGCCAGCGGCGACTCAGGGCGGCCGTCCACAGGTATCGAATTCCGGGTGGCGCCGGGGCCGGGCTACCGGCATGGTGCGGCCTCCATCCCTTGCCGGGGAACCATCCATGTCCGACGTTTCGAAGCCCGCGCGGCACATTGCCAGCGGCGGGCTGGTGCTGCTCGCCGTCACCTCGCTGTGCTGGGGCCTGGCCTGGCCGGTCTCCAAATTCGTCATTTCCGAGTGGCCGCCGCTGCCGGCGCGCGGCGTGCCGGGCCTCGTCGGTTCGGTCCTGCTGTTCGGCTATGCGGCGGCGCGCGGCGATTCGCTGCGCGTGCCGCGGCATCTGTGGGGCCGCCTCCTGGTCTCGACCATCTTCAACGTCACGCTGTGGATGGTGGTGATGGGGCTGGCGCTGTTGTGGCTGCCGGCCGGCGAGACCGCGGTGATCGGCTATTCGATGCCGGTGTGGACCACGCTGCTGGCGTGGCCGCTGCTTGGCGAACGACTCACCGGCAAGCGCTCGCTGGCGCTGGTGATGGGCTTCTCCGGCGTGGTGCTGCTGATGGGCGGCGGCGGCTTTGCGGCGAGCGCCGCCAAGCTGCCGGGCGTGCTGCTGGCGCTGACCGGCGCGGTCGGCTTCGCGCTCGGCACCATCTTCCTCAAGCGCTACCCGATCGCGCTGCCGGGCGCGACCTCGGCGGCGTGGCAGATCGGCCTCGGCTGCATTCCGGTGACCGCCGCCGGGCTCGCCTACAAGGTCCCGGACGTGGCGGCGACGACGCCGTGGGGCTGGGCGGGGCTGGCGTATCTGACGCTGATCCAGTTCTGTCTGGCGTATCTGTGCTGGTTCGCAGCGCTGCAGCGATTGCCCGCGTCGGTCGCAGCGATCGGCACCATGGCGGTGCCGGTGATCGGCGTGGTCACGGCGGCGATCGCGCTGCACGAGCCGCTCGGCTTCACCCAGATCGCCGCGCTGGTGCTGGTGCTCGCGGGCGTCGCGATGGCGACGCGGAGCTGACGGAAGGGCTGCTCTGCAACGCAACGAACTAATCATCGGCGCGATGCGGCCACGCGGGAGTGCCATGTCGTGAGCGACGGACCCCGGCGCGACGGCGCTGGTAGACGAGCGCAGCGGCGGCGTGATGAAATGGTCGCCGAACGCGCCGGCACCACGTTGTAGCCGAAGGCGCGGGACCAACAACAGCGACGGGATGGAATGACCAAAGAGGCCA
>NZ_BADD01000691.1 GCF_000333455.1 Rhodopseudomonas sp. B29 | reverse complement strand
GAGCGGCGCGTTTCTGCAGGCCCAACCCGGTTTCTTGTTGTCGCCGAAGTAGATGAAAGTGCCGCTCTCCTGGTCTATGGCATCGGGCCAGTCCGGATCATCGAGCGAAGTCTTCAGGGCGACGAGACTGGGATTGTCGAGGCTGCCACGATATCTAAAGCCGCCTTGGTTTGAAACGTCCAACAGCCTGGGCAACGGATCGTCGGCTGCGCTACCCTTGCGATCACCCTGATAGATGGCATCGACAATCAGGGGAGACCGAGCGGCCTCCGTGAACGGTATTAGTCGTCCCTTTGACACGCTTCCTCCGCGCTTCGTTTGCCGAGTGGCGCGCATTGCTTGCCCGGTTCGTCACGGAGCGGCTGCGGGATCAGCGCTCGTCTATCACTGACGCACTACTTTTTTCGAACGCTTGCACGGGATCCGGACCGCTGCGGCGGCCGAGCGGACCCGGCGTGGTGCGATCTCTTCATCGAGCACATCGGCGCTTCCCCCGCCCAGGAGGGAGCCGACGACTGCCCGCATCACCGGCGCGCAGACGCCGTTCCCAAGCACCTTGATCTTGTCCCGGCGCGTTCCGTGATCGAGCTCAAACTTCACGCCCTCGCCGCAATGGTCCTTGAGATGCGTCAATCCCATCGCCCGCTTGAGTTCGGGGACCTGCAGCATCCTGAGAGTGGGAGCATTGTCGACCCACTGAACGAGTCCGAAGCGGTCCAGCGTCGTAAGCGTACGTAGGGGACGGTCGAGACGCTGCCAACCACCGGCGCGGTCCGAGCCGTAGTAGACGATCAGGAAGTCTTTCTTGCGTCCGAGTTCAGCAATGCCACGCTCCACGCGCTCGATGGTCGATGCGGCCCGCTTGCCGTTGTAGACGGGTTCGGCCGGATAGGTGCCCACCCGGTCAAGGATGCTCCAAGCGTCACGTTCGCTCCGGATGATCGGCTTCACCACCGAAGGCGTGCCCAGCTTGTCGCCCACGATGAAAAGCCGCCTTCGGTTCTGCGGCGTTCCGAAGTCGGCGGCGTCGAGCGGCTCGATCCTGAGATGGTAGGTCTTCTTCAGGGTGGTGATCAGGTCGTCGAAACCGGGCCAATGACGCATCGGCGTGACGTTCTCGAGAACGATCCAGCGCGGATCCAACTTCTTGATGAAGTTCATCACGTACCAGCCGGAGCGCTGGCTCTCGGTGTCGACCGGCTTGTTGCCGCGCGCTATCGAATGATGGGTGCATTCAGGGGAGGCGATCAGCATGTCGACCTTGCTGACGCGACTGAAGATTTCCGGACCGCTGCGGTCGGACAACCGCGTGTTGACGACTTCGGCCTCCCTGAAGTTGGACCGATACGTCTCAGCAGCGATATCCCAGGCGTCCACGGCTCCGACCATGGTGAGGCCGGCGTGTCGCGCACCAGCGCTGCCGCAACCACCGCCGGAGAAGAGATCAATTGCCTTCATTTGCAGTCCTTTTGGCGTTTGGGCGCCTTACCTATCAGCTGTTCAGAAAGCGATCGCACTCGGCGAACGAACATGGTTTACGCGGATTAAGAACTGCCTACGGCCCAGTTCGAGGCTCGGCGAAGCGGGCGGGGGATCTTTGGATTGTTCGCGAGAGCGGCCTTGAGGTAGATGGCGTCCTTGCAGAACTCCTCGGCAGTTTCGCAGATCTCTCCGAGCGCCTTGGCACGTGCTGTGGCCCTTTCTGGATGGACGAAAAAACTGTTCGCGAGCTCGTCGGCTAGTGCGCCGGCATCAATATTCTCCGCCCTGCAGCAGGTGATGACGTCTTGAAGATCATGATTAACAGATGCCGCGGCGAGTCGGGCGGTCTTCATCTGCTCGTCCAGGTGGGCGGCCATGTCGGCGTCGAGCAGGGGGGCGCCCGCGTCGGTCTGCAGGTCGGCGAAGGATCCGGCCAGCGGGATCTCGATGCCGTCGTCGAGGAGCGAACAGATCTATTCCACGTAGTTCGACCCGTCCCGACGCAGATTGTCAGGAACGTCGAATATCGGCTCCCATTCGCCGTTTGATGAAGTGCTCTGATCGCCGGACATGACCATCTGCCGTTTGTGTCGGGTCACCATGCCAGGCCGACCCGCATTACGCCAGGTCGCGGGAGTCCTTCGCCAACAGAATTTTTTCGAGGCATAGGGAAGGGGACTTGCGGACCTGATGCTCCCAGAGGCGGACCACCTTCCAGCCCGCCCTCCGGAGAGCGCGGAAGTTTTTCAGGTCCCTCCTGATGTTGCCCTCGATCTTGCTTTCCCAGTGCTCAGAGAGCTTCAGCCTCCACGTGGGAAACCGCCAGCCGTGCCAGAAATCTCCGTCGACGAAGATCGCGACCTTGATGTCTCGCAGCACGAAGTCGGGGCGCCCAGGCAAGTCCTTGCAATGCTCTTCCCACTGCAGGCCGGCGCCGGCCATGAGTTCCGCTACCGCACGCTCGGGTTTAGTGCCCTTGCCCCGGATCCTGGACATCAGGGCGCTCCGGGTCTCAGGACTCATGATGTCCCCCCGGTGAAGTCGAATCGGAGGTTCTCCCACCGCCTTTTTCCTGGAACGGCTTGCGTAAGTCATTGATAGATAGGAGAATTAGAATAAGGGGGCACTTTAGGCATGGAAGTCCACGATCGGCTCGAAAGCAAGCTCACACAAGGAGATTTCCTTGTGAACATGCTGCGCGTGGCGCGATCAGATGGGCCGCGCCTGGAGCAGGCCTTCATCGAACACGTCGGCAACCTGGCCGAGAAGCTTAGCCATTTCCTCCGGAGCAACGGCCTCATACGGAAGGCCGAATATGAGCCGGCCAAGTTCTGGGCTCGACAGAGGGGCCGGGCATTCGGCTTCGTCGACGGCGGCGTGGCCTCCATCGACCTGCCGGGGGCATCGCCTCTCGGCATCCGGGTAGGGAGCTACGTGGTGCGGCCGGGAGATGAAACGGACCGCCGCGAGGAGTTCAAGATCGAGTTCTCCATTGTGGACGATCTGTACGCTGAGAGTCCCTCCACGTTCGCCGTACCTGACGACCTCGAAGACCGCTACGGCGATAGAGCCAAGCTGCGCGATGCGGCCAGGATCATCTCGGAAATTGCTGCGGCGCTTGCCTTGATCCGCAGACGGTCCGACGTGAAGACGGTGCTAGTGCATGGCCCCTTGATCAATCCCGCCGCTCCCTATGGGCCACCGGGCTTTCCGTTCTTTACCGCCGATACGGCGGAAAAACTGTTCGGTGCTCCTGTGCCGAGCGAGAAGCGTCATTTCGTGCCGCTGTACCGCGAAGTCCTCGAGCGGGTGAAGGCTTGCTCAACGCAGGCGTTCGGCGTCGTCGAGCGCGATGGGGGCGGCCGCGCGCTGCTCCTGAGGGTTCTTGAGGAGATGAACCGGGCCGGCGACCTGCCGGACAAGAACTACGCCGCGGGCAACGCTTTGCTGCGGAAGTACGATCTGTCGGACACGCAGATACTCGATGTTATTCTTGGTCCGGGTGAATACCTCGAACCGAAAGTCGTCCCCCGTCAGGAGCCCAGCAACAAGTGGCCGAAGGATTGGGAGGAGAGTCTCAAGTTCTATCCCAATCCATTGACGACCTACCTCAAACCTTCCGAGACGGTTCGCCCCTTCAGGGTGGAGACATTCGAGGGGACCGAGGACTACCAGGAGGCGATGACGTTGATCCTGGCGACTGCTCGGCTGCTGCCTGGCTATGGCTTCCCGGTGGCGCTCGACATCGTCGACAAGTACGCGAAGGTGCCTAGCTGGCTCAGCAGGGAAATCGGCGCCGGGCATAAAGCCGTACTGCTCAGAAAGGCGTTCGAACAGGATGATCGGCGACTCCAGGAATACGCGATCAAGATGCTTTCTGTGAGCAGCAGAGACTGGTTCTTCAGGCCCAAGGCATAAGAGGCGATCGAGATGACGTGGATCACCGACCCAGAGAACATGATCGGCACTGTCGTCGGCAATACTTCGACCGATAGCTACCGCTTTATCCTGCGCAGCCTCCGCGCCAAGGTCGGCGACATCGTCGCGACGTTGTCCAAAATCCCGGATGACAGCCGCAAGCACGAAGACGCGATCATTTGGGGGCGGATCGTCTCGATCGATCGGCACAACCCTTTCTTCCCTGCCGAGGCCGCACAGGAACTGGCCGAACAGAACCTCGAGCTGATCAACACGGTGCTTTCCACCAGCCGCGATTATTTGAACGCGGAGGTACTCATCCTAGGGTCTTCTGGAGCGGATTCCGGGGCGAGGGCGGATCTTTCTCCCCTCACATATCCGGTGCAGCCCGCAGCAAGAGTCGTCAATCCGCCCGCAGCCAGCATTCGGAAGCTGCTTGGAGCTGGACAGGACAACGCGCCCAAGCTCCACGTCGGGACGCTTCTTGGGCGCGCCGACGTGGACGTCTCTTTTGCAGCCAACAAGGTCGTGTCACGCCACCTCGCGATTCTCGCGATGACAGGGGGCGGAAAGACGGTCGCAGCCCGCCGGATCATCCTGGCGCTCATCGAACATGGCTATCCCATCGTGATTTTCGACCCTCACGGCGATTATCTCGGTCTCCAAGAACATCGGTCAAAGCTGCCGCCCGGCACCGAGGTCAAGCTTTTCTATCCCATGATGAAGGTCTCGGAAGAGAACGTCACCATAGTGTCCGATCTCCTTGCCAAGATGGGTAAGAAGATGACGGAGGCACAGCACGACTTCTTTAACAAGCTGGTGACCGAGAACAACGTGGTCGACGGCATGAAGGCCTCGGACTACATCCGGAGGCTCATAGAGCACGCAGAGAACACCTTCAACAAGCTCCAACGGAAGGACAGCGAGGCAGAGTCCGAAGACTCTCCCAAGAAGTTTGGTGCGAGCACGATCAATGCGGTCAAACGCTCTCTGACCTTCGTTCTGAGCGCGCTCATGCAGATGGAGCAGAACAACAAGGCCCTCGTCGAGAGGCTGAAGGACGACTACGTCTTCAGCGAGATGCCGGATCCGAAGCGCGACCCCGAAGACATCGTCCGGAAGAAACAGGTCTCAATATTCTATCTGGCCGGTTACGATCACCTGACGCAGTCGACGATCGTGTCGATCGTGCTCGATGCCCTGTTTTCGCATCGGGCGTCGCTGACCAACAGGATACCTCCGTTCCAGACCGTTCTCGAAGAGGCCCATAACTTCATCCCCAGCCGCCAGGAGGGGACCGACGAAACCCCCTCGCTGGCGACCGTTCGCAAGGTCATCACAGAGGGACGAAAATTTGGCACAGGCCTGATGATCATTTCCCAGCGGCCCGCGCGCCTTGATGAGACGATCCTGACGCAGTGCAACAGCTTCCTTGTCCTGCGGCTAGTAAATCCGAAGGACAAGAGCTTCGTCCGCTCTGTGATGGAAAATCTTTCCGAATCCGACGCAAACATCCTTCAGACGTTCGGGCCAGGTCAGGGTATCGTTTCGGGGCAGGCCGTGCAGTTTCCCCTGCTCGTGAAGGTCCAGCACGACGAGCAATTCAAGAATTCGAAGATCGGCGACGAGGACTTCCTGAAAGCCGCCGCCGAATGGGACGAGAAGGCAACTCGAGCACGCAACCGCAATGCTTTCGTGGAAACCGAGCCCAAGTCTGCGAAAGAAACTGCGTCGGGCAAAAGCGCTGACGCTTCGATCTCGGGAGCCAAGGCTAAAAAGGGCAACGGGCCGAAAGCTGAGCCGGCCGAACTGAAATTCAGCGTCGTCAGCAAGCGCAAGCGCTAGGTCGGTCTGACCACTTCATGGCTGATCGCGTGCCGGGCGATCCGACCGGCGTGCTTGGCCTGGGCGGGAGATGGATTCTTTCTCCATCCGCCGACGGCCATATTCTGCATCGTGGCCACGATCTTGCGTTCGAAATCGCTAAGTGCTCGAGTTTCTGCGGCCCACACAGCAATCTGCGTCCAGGCGCGCTCGTTCAGCCGTCGACACAGCTCGACGTCTTCGATGTTGCCGGCGTCGACCTCCGCGACCTTGGTGCCGTTGACGGGCTGTCCGTTAACGTGCGGCACTGAAGTCACGGCGTCTGAAAGAGGGGGAGCCGAGAGCAACGGATCCTGATCCTCGGGCAGCGCCTCCGGCGGCAATTCCTTCGCGATCAGCTTGGCTTTGCTCACCGCCTCCCAGCAACCATCTTTCTTGCACCATTCGGTGACGTTCTGACCGTTCGCGGAGCCTACGACCGCCTTCTGGATGACCGTGGCCCATTGCTGCAATAGATCGGCCAGTTCGTCCGACGGACCTTGCTCGAGCCAGACGCGATCGAGTCGGAAGCAGTCCTTGAACTCGAGTGCGCAGCGAGCGACGAGATAGGCAGTGATTTGGGCACGATAAGCGGGAACGCCTGCACTTCGTACCGCCTTAGCCGCCCGTTCAAAGATGATGCCCTTGGCAATCAGGTCGCGGTAGAACTGCTGATCCGGATCCTGCCTTCCCGGCAAGAACTGATCGAGCTTGTTCATGAACTGATTGAAGTTCTTCTGAGCTCCGAGGCATACCTTCTGCGGCTCGCAGTTCCAGGCCATCATGTAGGCCGCGAGATCAGTCTTTCCGAACTTCTTGTCCTTCGGACATTCCTCGCGGAACTCTTTCTTCTTCTTCGGGGTGGTGCCGTACCGAATGTAAGCTGCTTCATAGCTCCCACGCGCGCGCTCATAGAACCAGCGGCTTACTCCGTCCGGGCACCACACGTCGTTCGACAGATCCTCGATCTGGCGATGAAACTTGATGTTCGACTGCAGATCTGCCGCCTTGATGGGGTTCTGCGTGTTCGCATACTCGGTGATCCGAGGAATGAACTCTTCCAGATCGTCCGCATCCACCCTGGTGAGCTTCACCGCGACATGGATCTGGGTGACGTCCTCTTTGGCCTTCCGAGCCCGATGAATCGTGCTGGTGGTCTGCGCGCCGTTGACGATCTGGAAGCCGATCAGTTTCTTGATAACGGTATGACCGTGTTCGAGACCCGCCTCGATAACGTCGGCAGTTGCGCAGATGCCGTTGTTGTAGGCGAGAAAGCGCACAGGAGCGGTCTTGATCGTCTCCAGCATCTTCCTGTTCACGCCGGTCTTCGGCTGGAGATATGAGCGCAGGTTGAGTTCGTAGAGCTTCGAACCGTACCGCTCGAAGATCTTGTAGAGCGTTTCCCCGTCGAGCGTCAGCAGATAGGTCTTGTAGTTGTAGTCCTTGCCGCTCACCTCGATGCAGGGAACACCATTTCCGAGCAATTGTTCAAAATCAACCTGGATGTCGGAGCGACGAATGGTGACATCGGAAATCCGGTAGAGGCGGTCGATGTCGTACTGCTCGCTCCGAAATGAGATACCGGCGCCTTCGGCGTTCGAGATTGCCCAGTCGATCCGGGCGTTGGAAGCGACGATGACTTGGACCTCTTTCAGCTCGCCGAGGTGGTCCCTGATGTGCTTGACCAGTTCCACGACCTCAGGACGCTCGTCGAGCTCTCGGCCGGCTGATACCACTGTCACCAGGTTGAAGGCGTGACGGACCAGTCCTTCGAATTCAGTCTTCGCTACAGCGCCGCCGTCCTGCTGGTAGGCGGTCGTAACCAGGCGAAGGGTGCCGGTGTCGTCGATCGGCGCGTATCCCCGAACGGTCACCTTGTTGCGACCGACGCGCTCATTGATCGTGCACGGCACGAATTCGGGGAGGCCGCCGTCCTGGGCGATATACGCTCCTGCTACTTCCGCGAAGGCTGCCTGGATCTCATCGTCGTCAGGAGACTCCTTGGTCAGTTTGTTTGCAACTTCCGCGTCAAGGCGCCGAGAGAATTCGCTCCCCTTCTCCTCCTCAATCGTGGTGATCCGCTGCTCAGACACTTTTCCCCCTGCCTGCAGAACTTGTCACGCGGAAGTCGCAGGATGCAACTGTCAGGTGAGCCTCATAGGCCTATCCTTTGACAGAATCTAGCTTTTCCGGTGGAAAAACAGAAGCTTGTGGGGCGCAAATCCAGGGTTTTCTATCCTTCCCGTGAAAGTGCGGGGGCGCCGGCGACGCGGCATCTCGGCCCGGACCTCGCGAAGGCTGCGTCGGGCCTAACCCCCCGTCGCCACAAGCGTCGGGTGAAGGACGAATTCGGCGCTGTCGTTGTCACGGATGAGCGAGGCGAGGTATTGCCGTGTGTAACCCACGTCGAAAATGTACCGAGGCGCCCCGTTGTCGAGCACGCCCAAGCTGCCGTTCCAGAGCATCACGTCTATCAGCTTGTTCACGTCGTCGCCGTTCGGAATCTTCCTGCCAGCGATGTATTTGATCTTCCCGCGAGTGAGATCGTTCCTCTGCTGGACAATCTCGAAGAGCAAGCTGGCACCGTTCGCGACGGCCTGATCCGCACACCGACGATTGAATGAAAGAGAAGTACACGTAATGGCAATACCGTTTCACAAGGAGATCGTGATCGGCAGCTTCCCCGTGGCCGCAGCGGGCCTGCTCCACTGGGTGCTAAATCGTCCGGCCGGGCGCCATTTGAAAAAAACCCGCCGTCTCCGGCGGGTTTCTTTTTACCGCAAAGGGATGCGGTCTATCTTTGGGGTGCTTTGCGGCGCACTTTGGCTGAATACGGCCATCCTATGCCAGCGTTTACACAGCAACTTGTGGAAGTGGTAGTTAGCTACAGCCGGTCGTCGACCCGCACGTATCACACTTCATACAAGTCCCATTCCGCACCAGCGTGAAGTTGCCGCACTCCGAGCACATCTCGCCTTCGTAGCCCTTGGCTTTGGCTTCGGCGCGGCGCTCGGCTTTGGTGGGGGTCGCGGTCGTGGCGGCGGTGGTGGCTTTGCTCCATTGCAGGGCTTCGAGTCGCTCGGTCGGCGACATCTCGGTCTGGACTTCCTGCTTCAGCGCGGTGGCGCCGTCGAGGACGTCGCCGACGCGGGACGCGGCGAGGGCGGTGGTGGCCGGCGCCGGGGCGTGGCCGGTGGCGGTGCCGCGCATCACCACCAGATTGTCGGTGCGCGAGCGGGTCAGGCCCTTGGACAGGTACTTGGTCGCCGCGGCGTGGCCGGCCGAGGCGGTGCCTTCCGGCGCCTTGCCCTCGTCGACGCCCTTGCCGATGGCGTCGAAGCCGGTCTCGCTGGGATCGACATGGGCGAGGTCGTAGCGGCCCATGTAGCTGACGGCGAGTTCGCGGAACACGTAGTCGAGGATCGAGGTGGCGTACTTGATCGAGTCGTTGCCCTGGACCGGGCCGGCCGGCTCGAACCGCGTGAAGGTGAAGGCGTCGACATACTCCTCCAGCGGAACGCCGTATTGCAGACCCAGCGACACCGCGATGGCGAAGTTGTTGATGAAGGAGCGCAGCGCCGCGCCTTCCTTGTGCATGTCGATGAAGATCTCGCCGATCCGGCCGTCGTCGTATTCGCCGGTTCGCAAGTACACCTTGTGGCCGCCGACCACCGCCTTCTGGGTGTAGCCCTTGCGGCGGTCCGGCATCTTCTCGCGCTCGCGCATCACCACGATGCGCTCGACCAGGCGCTCGACCACCTTCTCGGAGACCTGCGCGGCACGCGCCGCCATCGGCTTCTCCAGGAACGTATCGATATCGTCCTCGTCGTCCTCGTCGGCGATGAGCTGCGATTGCAGCGGCTGCGACAGCTTTGAGCCGTCGCGGTAGAGCGCGTTGGCCTTCAGCGCCAGCTTCCACGACAGCATGTAGGCGGACTTGCAGTCCTCCACCGTGGCGTCGTTGGGCATGTTGATGGTCTTGGAGATCGCGCCGGAGATGAACGGCTGCGACGCCGCCATCATGCGGATGTGGCTCTCGACCGAGAGATAGCGCTTGCCGATCTTGCCACAGGGATTGGCGCAATCGAACACCGCGTAGTGCTCGGGCTTGAGGTGCGGCGCGCCTTCGACCGTCATGGCGCCGCAGATGTGAATGTTGGCGGCCTCGATCTCGCGCTTGGTGAAGCCGAGCGCGGCGAGGAGGTCGAAGTTCGGCTCGGCGATCTTGTCCGCGTCGATCTTCAGCGTCTCTTTCAGGAAGTCCTCGCCGAACGTCCATTTGTTGAAGGCGAACTTGATGTCGAACGCGGTCGGCAGCGCCTTTTCGACCTTGGCAAGGGCTTCACCGGTGAAGCCCTTGGCCGCCAGGGTGGTGTGGTTGATGGCCGGCGCGTTGCTGAGCGAGCCGTGGCCGACGGCGTAGGCGGTGATCTCTTCGATCTGGTGCTCGGGATAGCCGAGCACGCGCAGCGCGGCGGGCACGGCGCGGTTGATGATCTTGAAGTAGCCGCCGCCGGCCAGCTTCTTGAACTTCACCAGCGCGAAGTCGGGCTCGATGCCGGTGGTGTCGCAGTCCATGACAAGGCCGATGGTGCCGGTCGGCGCCACCACGGTCACTTGCGCGTTGCGGTAGCCGTGCAGTTCGCCGAGCTCGAGGGCGCGGTCCCACGCCGCCTTGGCGTGCGCCACGGCGTCCGGGATCGGGCAGGAGGCGTGATCGAGCGGCACCGGATTGACCGACAGCGCTTCATAGACGCGGCTCTCGCCGTGCGCGGCGCGGCGGTGATTGCGGATGACGCGCAGCATATGCGCGGCGTTCTTCTTGTAGCCGGGGAAGGCGCCGAGCTTGGCGGCCATCTCGGCCGAGGTCGCGTAGGCGGTGCCGGTCATGATGGCGGAGAGGGCGCCGCACAGCGCGCGGCCTTCCTTGGAGTCGTAGGACAGGCCCATGGTCATGAGCAGGCCGCCGATATTGGCGAAGCCGAGGCCGAGGGTGCGGAATTCGTAGCTCAGCTCGGCGATCTGCTTACTCGGGAACTGCGCCATCAGCACCGAGATTTCGAGCACGACGGTCCACAGCTTGCACAGATGCTCGAAGGCGCCGAGGTCGAAGCTGGCGGTCTCGACATTGTAGAACGACAGCAGATTGGCCGAGGCCAGATTGCAGGCGGTGTCGTCGAGGAACATGTACTCCGAGCACGGATTCGACGCGCGGATGTCGCCGGACGCCTTGCAGGTGTGCCAGTCGTTCATCGTGGTGTTGAAGTGCAGGCCGGGATCGGCCGACGCCCAGGCGGCGGTGCCGATCTTCTCCCACAGGTCGCGCGCCTTCAGCGTCTTCACGACCTTCTTGTTGGTGCGCGAGGTCAGCTGCCAGTCGCCGTCGGTCTCGACGGCGCGCAGGAAGTCGTCCTTCAGCGACACCGAGTTGTTGGAGTTCTGGCCGGAGACGGTGAGATAGGCTTCGCTATCCCAATCGGTGTCGTAGATCGGGAAGTCGATGTCCTTGTAGCCCTGCTTGGCGTACTGGATGACGCGCTTGATCATCGCATCGGCCACCAGCGCGCGGCGCGCCAGCTTGACCTCGCGGCGCAGGGCAGGGTTCTTCTCGGGATCGAAGCAGTCGTCGCCCGAACCTTCGCAATTGACGCAGGCCTTGAGGATGGCCTTGAGGTGCTTCTGGTTGAGCTTGGAGCCGGTGACGAGGGCGGCGACCTTCTGCTCCTCCTTCACCTTCCAGTCGATATAGGCCTCGATGTCCGGGTGATCGACATCGACCACCACCATCTTGGCGGCGCGGCGGGTGGTGCCGCCCGACTTGATGGCGCCGGCGGCGCGGTCGCCGATCTTCAGGAAGCTCATCAGGCCGCTCGACTTGCCGCCGCCGGAGAGGCGCTCGCCTTCGCCGCGCAGCCGCGAGAAGTTGGAGCCGGTGCCGGAGCCGTATTTGAACAGGCGGGCTTCACGCACCCACAGGTCCATGATGCCGCCCTCGTTGACGAGGTCGTCCTCGATGCCCTGGATGAAGCAGGCGTGCGGCTGCGGATGCTCGTAGGCCGACTTCGACTTGGTGAGCTTGCCGGTCTTGTGATCGACGTAGTAGTGGCCCTGGCCGGGGCCGTCGACGCCGTAGGCCCAGTGCAGGCCGGTGTTGAACCACTGCGGCGAATTCGGCGCCACCATCTGCATCGCCAGCATGTAGCGCAGCTCGTCGTAGAACGCGCGGGCGGCGTCTTCGGAAGCGAAGTAATTGCCCTTCCAGCCCCAATAGGTCCAGCAGCCGGCGAGGCGGTCGAACACCTGCTTGGAGGATTGTTCGCTGATGTAGCGCTCGTTCTCGGGCAGGGCGGACAAAGCGTCGGTGTCGGGCACCGAGCGCCACAGCCACGACGGCACGGTCTCTTCCTCGACCTTCTTCAGGCGCGCGGCGACGCCGG
>NZ_BADD01000692.1 GCF_000333455.1 Rhodopseudomonas sp. B29 | reverse complement strand
GACGGCGCGGGGCTGTGCAGCAACCACCCGGTCAATCGCGGCGGCATGACCAAGCTGCTCGAGGCGGTGCGTCAGCTTCGTGGCGAGGCGCATCCCAAGGTCCAGGTGCCGAACTGCGATCTGGCGTTGGCGCATGGCACCGGCGGTATGCTCGGCATTCGCCACGCCGCCTCGACCTGCATTCTGGAGCGTGTGTGATGAATACTCCCGTGAAATACCCGGCGCCGCAGGGCAATCCTGAGACCAAGCCGTTCTGGGACGCGGCCACCGAAGGCAAGCTGCTGTTCAAGCGCTGCAAGGCATGCGGCGAAGCCCACTACTTCCCGCGCGCGCTGTGCCCGTTCTGCTTCTCCGACCAGACCGTGTGGGAAGAGAGCAAAGGCGAGGGCGAGATCTACAGTTTCAGCCTGATGCGTAAATCGGCGACCGGCCCTTACGCCATCGGCTACGTCACTCTGAAGGAGGGGCCGTCGCTGCTGACCAATTTCGTCGACTGCGATTTCGGCCAGTTGAAGATCGGCACCAAGGTCAAGGTGGTATTCAAACCGACCGACGGGGCACCTCTGCCGTTCTTTACGCCCGTCTGAGTCTTTACCGCGAGGCGGGTCAATGGAATTTGGCGCGTGCCTCTCTACTCGTCATGCCCGGCCTTGTGCCGGGCATCCACGTCTTGCTGACGAAGCCGCAACAAGAACGTGGATGGTCGGGACAAGCCCGGCCATGACGGGAAGAGAAGCGAACTAATCGGACCACAACAAAAGCCAGGGAAGAAACCGATGTCCGCCCGTTACGACGAACTCAAAGCCCTCACCACCATCGGCGCCAAATACAGCTACACCGACCGCGACGTGCTGCTCTATGCCTACGGCATCGGCATGGGCGCCGATCCGGTGGACGAGACCGAACTCGCCTTCGTCAACGAGGCGACCTATACGGCGCGGCCGTTGAAGGTGGTGCCGACCTTCGCCTCGGTGGCGGCGTGGGGCGCCGGGCCGGGCGAGATGAAGCTCAACCGGGTCATGGTTGTCGACGGCGAGCGCGACATCACATTCCACCGCCCGATGCCGGTGGCGGCGAACATCACCGCGGATTCGCGGGTCATCGAGGTCTACGACAAGGGCAAGGACAAGGGCGTGGTCATCGCCAACGAGACCGTGCTGCGCGACCAGAACGGCGATGCGCTGGCCACGCTGCAGGCGTCGCGGTTCGCCCGCGGCGACGGCGGTTTCGGCGGCCCGGCGCTGCAGCAGCCCGAGCCGCACAAGATGCCGGACCGTGCGCCGGATCGCAGCGTTGAGATCTCGACTC
>NZ_BADD01000693.1 GCF_000333455.1 Rhodopseudomonas sp. B29 | reverse complement strand
GTCGAGCCCCACGCAGGTGCCGCTGCAAGCCGGCCAGACGCTGCAAGTCGTAGTGTCGCAGAGCGACGGCGGCGTCCGCCTCCAAGTCGTCAACCAGCCGGTCACCACTGCAACTAACAACGCGGCGCTGAGCGGTGCGGTGCTCGACACGGTGACGCTGGCGCCCGAGGCTATCGTGCTGACGGCGCCGACCTCGACGCCCAGCATCGTCCCGGCGCTGACCAACGCGCTGACGCCGCAGCAAGCGGTGGCTGTCGCCAATGCGGCGCAGGCCGCGGCGACGCAGCAGACCGGGCTGTCCGCTTTGTTCGCCGACCTCGGCGCGGCGGCGCTGATCAGTCAGTTGCCGCCCAAGCTGCAGCAGGCGGTCGCGCAGGTGCTGGCGCAGCAGCCGAGCCTCGATACCAATCTGACCGGCGCCGACATCCAGCGCGCGTTCCAGAATTCCGGCATCCTGCTCGAAGCGTCGCTGGCCTCGGGCGCGACGACGACAGCCGGCACCGACATGAAGGCGGCGCTGATCGTGCTCCGCCAGGTGCTCAGCACCGCGCTCGGCGAAGCACCGAGCGCTACAGCGAGTCCCACAACGCAAGCGCTGGCGCTGACCAACGCAGCGACGACACCGGCGTCGACTCAGGCTGCAGCTTCCGGCGTCACGCCCGATCTGCTCGACCTGATCAACACCATCACCGGGCAGACGACGTCTCAAAACGCCACGACGGCATCAGCTTCGGCACTTGTAGCCGCGGTCGCGACTACTGCCGAGACGCCGGCCGAGCCGTCGTCGATCCAGGCCGTGATCGCGCAACTGAGCAGTGCCGCCACTGCGGCAACGGCTGCTAAAGGCGCCAGCGCCGGCGCGACCGCGATGGACACCAGCGCTGTCCTCTCTGCGCTTCAGCAGGCCGCCCAGCTGAATCCGCAGACCGCTGCGCTGTTGGCGCGCGCCGGCACCGACAATCCGATCCTGCTGTCGCTGCTGCCCGCTGCCAGCGGCACCCGCGTCGGGAAGCCCGATGACGGCGGCATCGCTCGCACCAATACGCCGCCGCCGCCGTTTCCCGGTGCGCTGCCGGCGGCGCAGCCGGTGATGCCGGCGAGCCTCGATCCGCACATGCCGCTCGACGCCACGCTGCGCCGTCTGCTCGCCGAGACCGACGGCGCGCTGGCGCGGCAGACATTGCTGCAGGTCGCCTCGCTGCCCGACCGCGCCGACGCCGGTGCGACACGTACCGATACGACGCAGCCGCGTTGGTGCTTCGAGATTCCGTTCTCGACTCCGCAAGGCACCGCGGTGGCGCAGTTCGAGATCAGCCGCGACAAGGACGAAGCGCTGCCGGGGCAGGCGAGTAGCAAGGTCTGGCAGGCGAAGTTCTCGCTCGATGTCGAGCCGGCCGGGCCCGTGCATGCGGTGGTGATGCTCAAGGGTGAGAAGACCTCGGTCCGGATGTGGGCCGAGCGCCCGGCGACGACGATGCTGCTCCGCGCCGGCGCCCCGGCGCTCACTCAGGCGCTGGCCCGCGCCGATCTCGTCCCCGGCGACATCATCGTCCGCGACGGCGCCCCCACAGAAGCCAGGGCGGCGCCCGCCGGCCACTTCCTGGATCGCGCGCTGTGACCGATCTGAAAAACCAGCTCGCCGTCGCGCTGCATTACGATCACTCCGGCGCGCCGCGCGTCGTCGCCAAGGGCAAAGGCACCGTCGGCGCCAAGATCATCGAGCTGGCGCGCGAGCACGGCGTCCCGATCGAGGAAAACGAAGTGCTGGCCGGCGCGCTGTCGCACGTCGAACTCGGCGACGAGATTCCGGAAGAACTCTACACCGCGGTGGCCGAGGTGCTGGTGTTCGTGCTGCGCCTCAGCGGGCGAGGGCGGTGATTAGTTGAAAGGCCTCTCCTCGTCATTGCGAGCCGAAGGCGAAGCAATCCAGCCCGGTGTACTGCGCTGGATTGCTTCGTCGCTACGCTCCTCGCAATGACGAGTTGGAACCGTCATTGTTTCACCACGGACCCCGCTTAACCTCCGCATCCTGTTAGTTCGAGGATGCCGTCTTGATCACCCGCCGCGCCGCACTCAGCTCCACACTGGCTCTCGCATCCGCCGCGCTGCTGCCGCGGCTCGCGCGGGCCGACGTTGCGCCTCAGCGCAGCGAGATTCGCGACAGCTTGGGCAAGCGCTTCACGGACGAAGGCACCGTCGGCACCTTCGTGGGCTATCTCACGAACGACTATCTCATCATTGCCAGTGATACGATGCGCTCCGGCGAGGCGTTTCTGCCGGCTTCGACCTTCAAGGTGCCGAATTCGCTGATCGCGCTCGAGACCGGCGTCGTCGCCGATCCCGACAAGGACGTGTTCAAATGGGACGGCGTTCGGCACAGCAACGAGGCGTGGAATCGCGACCACACGCTGCGCAGCGCGATCGCGGTGTCGGCGTTGCCGGTTTATCAGGAGATCGCCCGTCGCATCGGGCAGGAGCGGATGCAGAAGTATGTCGACCTGCTCGACTACGGCAATCACAACATCGGCGGCGGCATCGACCGGTTCTGGGTCAGCGGTGATCTTCGTATCGATTGCATGCAGCAGATCGATTTTCTCGATCGGCTGCGCCGCCGCGTGCTGCCGATCAGCAAGCGCAGCCAGGATCTGGTCGCCGACATTCTGCCGGTGACCAAAGTCGGCGATGCCGTCATCCGCGCCAAGACCGGGCTGCTGCTGGCGACGAAGGACCGGCCATCGCTCGGCTGGCTGGTCGGCTGGGCCGAAAAGGGCGACAAGCAGACCGTGTTCGCGCTCAATCTCGAAGTCCGCGAGCCGCGTCACGTCGAAGGCCGCATGGCACTGGCGCAGCAGTGCCTCACCGATATCGGGGCGCTGTAGCGCGCCTCAGGCTTGGCGGCCGATGCGGCCCAGATGGGTGAAGCCGAAGCCGGTGCCGTATTTGAGTCCGTAGCCGAGCGCGCGGTCGAAGCCGATATGGGAAAACCAGATCAGCGACAGCACGCCGCCGAGCGGCCATAACAACACGACGCCGGCGACCGCGATCAAGAGCGGCCCGATGATCGAATGCGCCGCATTGTAGACCAGCGCGCCGGCGCGCGGCCCGGCCAGATAGCCGATCATGCCGAGATCGGGCGCAAAGAACAGCACCGCATACAGCAGCCACGAGCCGTCCGAGACGGCATAGAAAAGTGTCGAAGCCGCCAGCAGCACCACGCCTTCGAGGCGCATCAGTGCGAGCACCTCGCCGGTGACTGCGCCGTCCTGCGCCGGATTGATCGTGGGGCTCTGCATCTCGGTCTCCTCGAAGGGACCCGCGATATAGAGCCTGCGTCTGCGCAGAGCCACCCCGGTTTCGCAACCGAGTGTTGCGGTTTCGCGCAGAGTGGTGCGGGAGCACGGCTTTGCGGCGCCCGGCCCCATCAAAGGTGGTAGCCCGGCCGCGATTCAACGCGGTTTCCACACTTTGATACCCCGTGCTAGGGTGCCGCTTCAGACCGTCGGAGGCCTTGATTATTGCGCCCGGGCGGGCAAAACCTCGGCACGCTCTTCATCACATCGATCCCACCAGCGCGGCTTATCCCAACATGAAACACATCCTCGAGGCTCTCGACGACCGCCGCGCGGCGGCCAAACTCGGCGGCGGCGAAAAGCGCATCGACGCGCAGCATTCGCGCGGCCGTCTCACCGCGAGGGAGCGGATCGACCTGTTGATGGACAAGCATTCGTTCGAGGAAATGGACATGTTCGTCCAGCACCGCTCGACCGAATTCGGCATGGACAAGACCAAGATCCCGGGCGACGGCGTCGTCACCGGCTGGGGCACCATCAACGGCCGCAAGGTGTTCGTGTTCGCCAAGGACTTCACCGTGTTCGGCGGCTCGCTGTCGGAGACCCACGCGGCCAAGATCACCAAGATCCAGGACATGGCGCTGAAGGCGCGCGCGCCGATCATCGGCCTCTACGACGCCGGCGGCGCCCGCATCCAGGAGGGCGTCGCGGCGCTCGCCGGTTACTCCTACGTGTTCCGCCGCGTGGTCCAGGCCTCGGGCGTGATCCCGCAGATCAGCGTCATTATGGGCCCGTGCGCCGGCGGCGACGTCTACGCCCCGGCGATGACCGACTTCATCTTCATGGTGAAGAACACCAGCTACATGTTCGTCACCGGTCCCGACGTGGTGAAGACGGTGACCAACGAAGTCGTGACGCCCGAAGAACTCGGCGGCGCCTCGGTGCACGCCACGAAGTCGTCGATCGCCGACGGCGCGTTCGAGAACGACGTCGAGACGCTGCTGCAGATGCGCCGGCTGGTCGACTTCCTTCCGGCCAACAGCGGCGAGGGCGTGCCGGAATGGCCGAGCTTCGACGACATCGAGCGCGAGGACTTCTCGCTCGACACGCTGATCCCCGACAATCCGAACAAGCCCTACGACATGAAGGAGCTGATCCTCAAAGTCGTCGACGAGGGCGATTTCTTCGAGCTGTCGGACGCCTTCGCCAAGAACATCATCACCGGCTTCGGCCGCGTCGCCGGCCGCACCGTCGGCTTCGTCGCCAACCAGCCGATGGTGCTGGCCGGCGTGCTCGACTCGGACGCCTCGCGCAAGGCGGCGCGCTTCGTGCGGTTCTGCGACAGCTTTGGGATTCCGATCGTCACCTTCGTCGACGTGCCGGGCTTCCTGCCGGGCACCGCGCAGGAATATGGCGGCCTGATCAAGCACGGCGCGAAACTCCTGTTCGCGTTCTCGCAATGCACCGTGCCGCTGGTCACCGTGATCACCCGCAAGGCCTATGGCGGCGCCTTCGACGTCATGGCGTCCAAGGAAATCGGTGCCGACATCAACTACGCCTGGCCGAGCGCGCAGATCGCCGTGATGGGCGCCAAGGGCGCGGTCGAGATCATCTTCCGCCAGGACATGAACGACCCTGAGAAGATCGCGGCCCGCACCAAGGAGTACGAGGACCGCTTCCTGTCGCCCTTCATCGCCGCCGAGCGCGGCTACATCGACGACGTCATCATGCCGCATGCAACGCGGCGCCGGATCGCGCGGGCGCTGGCAATGCTACGCGACAAAAAGATGGAAATTCCGGCGAAGAAGCACGACAATATGCCGTTGTGAGGGGGGCAAGGGCACCGGCTGGTGCCAGCTCAAATCAGCTCATTTGCAACGTGTTAGTGTACTCGTCATGCCCGGGCTTGTCCCGGGCATCCACGTTTCTGAGCCTGCGTCCTGCATGTCGCTTCGCTCATGCAGGCTACTTAGCCGTTGCTATGCTGCCTTTGCCTTGACCGGTTTGATGCGCTTCAATTCTTCAGCGTTGTTGTCTTCGGCAGTTTCTAGGTCGTGCTGCGCCTGCAAATTCATCCAGAAGTTCGGGGTCGTGCCGAAGTACTTTGCGAGCCTGAGCGCGGTGTCTGCGGTGACTGGAGTTTCCTGCCGGGCAAGCCGCTCGATCCGAGTTCGCGGTACGCCGCAGGCGGAGGCGACCGCATAGGGCGTCAGCTCCATCGGAATCAAGAATTCCTCGCGGAGGATTTCACCAGGGTGAACCGGGGGGAGTTTTTTCGCCATCGTGTCCTCTACTAGTGATAGTCGATAATCTCAGCTTGCTCCGGACCGGTTTCGGTCCAACGGAAGATGATCCGCCACTGATCGTTGATCCGCATCGAATGATAGCCGTCGAGGTCACCCTTCAGGGGCTCCAGCCGGTTGCCGGGCGGGATGGCCAAGTCTTTGAGCGCCGCGGCCGTATTGAGCTGAACTAGTTTACGTCGTGCCACTGAAACGAGGTCAGGTGGAAAGCCCTTCGGAGCGCGCCGTTCCGCCATAATGGATCGCGCAAACTTTCCTCGAAAGCTGCGGATCATCTCTCTCACCTCAGTGGATCCGTGGAACGTATCGTGATATGATACGTTTCGTCAACTTGTTTTGGTGCCGGGATCGCGTGGCAGGGGATCGATATTGAACCTCAACGCTTTCTCCGCCAAAATCCCTAACATACCGTCCTCGCAGGTCTCATCCCGATGCTCCGCCCCGTCGTCGCCGTGCTGCTCGCCGCGCTGCTGCCCGCGCTTGCTCATGCCGAAGAGCAGATGCTGCTCAAGCCGCCGAAGGGATTCAAGGTCGTGGCTGAGGCCAAGACCGACAAGGAGGCCACGACCGCGATGGTGCCGGATGGGCAGAGCATCGCCAACTGGACCGACCGGCTGACGACGCAGACGCTGTTCAAGCAGGCTGATCTGACGCCGGCTGCTTATCGTGAGCGGGTGGAGAAGGCGGCGGCGGCCGAATGCCCCGGCGCCAGTTTCGAGAAGATCAAGGACGGCACCGAGAATCTCTATCCGATGGCGTCGTGGATCGAGAAGTGCCCGAAGGCCAAGGACGGCGGCAAGCCGGAGGTGACCTGGTGGAAGGCGGTGCAGGGCCGCGACAGCTTCCATGTGGTGCGGCGGACGTTGCGGCTCGAGCCGGACGCCAAGCTGGTCAAGACGCTGACCAGCTTCTTCGATGCGACCCGGCTGTGTGACACCCGTGTGCCGGGTCAGCGCTGCAAGTTGAAATAGACGGGCAGGGCTGGGCGATTGCGCCAAGCAGGCGACGACCGGGCCAAAGCGGCAGGCTAACTTCTGCCGGGCCAGCTTCCGCCGAGCCGAATGCTGCCGCACTTTGCGTTTTGTCATGGTCCAGTAAATGCTGTCGTCCTATAGATTGCCGCCGTTTTCCGCTGCAGGCTGAGCGAAGGGCGTTTGCGATGAATTTCCCCTGGGGGCTGCTGATCGTTGCCTACGTGGTCTGCCTCGCCGCGACGGTGCCCGGCTTCAAACGGGTCTATTACTTCGTCAGCCTGTGCTACGCGGGCGCGATCGTAGCGCAGAGCGTGGTGTTTGGTCTGGCCTACGGCTTCACGATCGGCGGCTGGCCGCTCATCCTCGTGGCGCTACTGTTCGCCTATGGGGTCCGGCTCGGTTGGTTCTTGTGGGACCGCGAGCGTAACCCGGCCTATGCCAAGGAGTTGGCGCTGGCCGAGCGCCGCACGGCCGACGTCGCGCTATGGCTGAAGGTCGTGATCTGGCTCGGCGTCAGCGCGCTCTACACGCTGCTGTTCCTGCCGGCGTTGCTCACGCTCGATGCCAATGCGCACGACCGCTCGCTGATCTCGTTGCCGCTCGGCACGCTGATCGCTGCGGCGGGTCTGGTCATCGAGGCTGTCGCCGATTGGCAGAAGTCGAGCTACAAGGCGGCGCATCCGGCGCACTATTGCAATATCGGCCTCTACGGCTGGGTGCGCTGCCCGAATTATCTGGGCGAAATGCTGGTGTGGTTCGGCGTCTGGTTCGCCGGCGTCTCGGCCTACGAGACCACGGCCGCCTGGGTGTTGGCGACGCTGGGCATGCTCTATATCGAGGCACTGATGCTAGGTGCCGCTGCCAATCTCGAACGCAAGCAGGACGGGCGCTACGGCGCGCTTCCGGAGTATCAGGACTACGTCCGGACGGTGCCGATTCTGCTGCCGTATCTGCGGCTGCATTCGCTGAAGAAGCTGCCCTTCACCTTTCATTGACTCCCGAAAAGCAAGAAGCCCCGCGCGAGGCGGGGCTTCAAAGGTTTTGCAGATCGTCGCGATCAGAACGGGCGGCAGCGGCCGTGGCGGAAGATGAAGCCGGGCGGGCAGACGACGCGGGGGCGGACGACCGGCGGACGCACCACGACGGGGCCGCCGCGATACATCGGCCGGCAGCGGCCGTACGCACCACGCGCCCAGCCGGGGCCGCAGCCCTGCGCGACCTGGATCACGTCGGGTGCTTGGGACGAATGGATCGGCGCCAGCGGCATCGCGCTGGCGGCGCCGAGGCCTGCGAGAGTCGCGGCGAACAGAGCTGCAACGAAGGTCTTCATGAGGCTTTCCCCTGATTGGCCGCTGCGCGGCGTCGAAGTGGTTATCGAAATGCGAACCGAGTTGTTTCCACTCCCGGCGGCTCTCGGTACTTACGGAGTTAGATGATTCGGGCTGAATAGGGCATGAATGCGCAAACGAGCGGGCCAGGATGTCGCAGCAAAAAAAGCGGCGGGCGCTCGTCGCACCCGCCGCTACTGATCGCCGGTCGTTCTTCGAAAGGGACTACGGCGCCTTGTTTCCGTCCGAACCCTTCGGCACGGCGCGATCGATTTCGGTGCCGGTCGGCGCGCTCTGCGGCTGTGACGTCGGAGCCGCGCCCGTCGTGACGCCAGCGCCGGAGTTTGGTGTGCTGGCCTGGTTGGCCGGCACGCTCTGGCCGGCAGCCACCGGCTGGCCCGGATTGGTCGACGATGAATTCATGCCGTAGAACACCGCCGCAAACACCAGCATGATCGCCACCGCAAAGGCGGCAACGCGGCCGGTGGTGACCGGACCTTCTCGCAATTCGGGGTCGGCTTGCAGCTCGTTGTCGAACTGCGAGGTCTGTCTCGGGTCGGACCACGCCGGGGATTCCGATGCGGGCCGATAGGGATCGTTCGGAGCCTGTTGCGCCATTGGGGTCCTCCTTTTGGCTTGAGAAACAATCCTGGTTCGGCCGATACGTTCCGCCGCCAAAGCTGCTTGCGCGCCGAATCAAAATGGCAGTTCCGGGAAAAGGAATGCGGCCATGTTGCACTGCGCCGGACACGATCGTGCGAGCCGCCGTCCGCTATCGAACTAATCGTCCGCGAAGCCTTCACGCTGCGCAACGAAACTGCGGGCGCGGAACGCGGGGCGCCATGCCGCTTTTGTTGATGCGGGTTTTCGGCAAACCGGCTTACAATCATTCCAACAGACCGCAGCAACGGCCGAAAATGCTTGCGCGGTCCACCTGGCTCAGCGCGAGGACGGAATGGGAATCGACCAAGGACCGATCAGTCTCGATCAGAAATATACCCAGCATTCTGGGCACATTTTCCTCACCGGCATTCAGGCTTTGGTACGGCTGCCGATGGCGCAGGTCCGGCGCGATCGCGCGGCGGGTCTCAACACCGCGGCATTCGTCACCGGCTATCGGGGCTCGCCGCTCGGCGGCTACGACCAGCAGCTTCACGCCGCCAAGCATCACCTCGAACAGTACAACGTCAAATTCCAGCCCGGCGTCAACGAAGACCTCGCCGCCACTGCGATCTGGGGCACCCAGCAGCTCAATCTTTCGCCCGGTGCCAAGTACGACGGCATCACCGGCATCTGGTACGGCAAGGGCCCGGGCGTCGATCGCTGCGGCGATGTGTTCCGCCACGCCAATGCGGCGGGCTCGGCCAAGCACGGCGGCGTACTGTGCCTCGCTGGTGACGATCACGGCGCCAAGTCGTCGACGGTGCCGCATCAGTCCGACCACGCCTTCATCGCGGCGCTGATGCCGTATCTCTACCCGTCGTCGATTCACGAGATCATCGAGATGGGCCTGCTCGGCATCGCGATGTCGCGCTACTCGGGCTGCTGGGTCGGCATGAAGGTGATCACCGAGACGGTGGAGACCACCGCCGAGATCAACCTCGCCGACGAGACAAAACCCTTCATCATCCCGACCGATTTCGAAATGCCGCCGGGCGGCCTCAATCTGCGCTGGCCCGACGATCGTTACGATCAGGACCGCCGGCTGCAGGACTACAAAGGCTTCGCGGCGATCGCGTTTGCGCGCGCCAACAAGATCAACCGCGTCACCATGGATAGTCCGAACGCGCGGTTCGGCATCATGGCGTCGGGCAAGAGCTACGAGGACGTCCGTCAGGCACTGCGCGAGCTAGGCATCGACGAAGAGGTCGCCGCCAAAATCGGCCTGCGGCTCTACAAGATCGGCATGCCGTGGCCGCTCGAGCCGGAAGGCGTGCAGCAATTCGCGCATGGTCTCGAAGAAATTTTCGTCGTCGAGGAGCGCCGCGAGATCGTCGAAAACCAGGTCAAGCAGCTGCTTTTCGGCACCCGCGAGCGGCCGCGGGTGATCGGCAAGATGGACGACCACAACCATCGTTTCCTGCCTTTCGCCGAGGAACTCAGCGTCGCCAAGGTCGCGACCTCGCTGACCGATCGCCTGCTGGCGATGGAGATCGACCCGACCATCGCCCAGATGCTGCGTGCCCGGGCCGACTGGTTCCACGGACGCGACGCCTCGCAGGTCCAGAACGTCGTGCCGATCGCGCGCACGCCGTATTTCTGCTCGGGCTGTCCGCACAACACCTCGACCAAAGTGCCCGAAGGCAGCCGCGCGCTGGCCGGCATCGGCTGTCACTTCATGTCGCTGTGGATGGACCGCAACACCGAGACCTTCACCCATATGGGCGGAGAGGGCGTGCCGTGGACCGGCATCGCGCCGTTCACCGACGAGAAGCACATCTTCGCCAATTTGGGCGACGGCACCTACTTCCACTCCGGCTCGCTGGCGATCCGCCAGTCGATCGCCTCCAAGGCCAATATCACCTACAAGATCCTCTACAACGATGCGGTGGCGATGACCGGCGGTCAGCGCCACGACGGCGATCTGTCGCCGCAGCAGATCACATATCAGCTGCACTCCGAAGGCATCCGCGCCATCTATCTCGTGTCTGAGAATCCCGGCGCCTATCCGGCCGACACGATCGCGCCCGGCACGATTCTCCGTCACCGCGACGAGCTCGACGCGGTGATGAGGGAGTGCCGCGAGATCAAGGGCGCCTCGGCGATCGTGTTCGTGCAGACTTGCGCGGCCGAGAAGCGCCGCCGCCGCAAGCGCGGCCTGATGGAAGATCCGCCGCGCCGCGTGATGATCAATGCTGCTGTGTGCGAAGGCTGCGGTGACTGTTCGGTGCAGTCGAACTGCATCTCGGTCGAGCCGCTCGAGACCGAGCTGGGCCGTAAGCGCGCGATCAATCAGTCGACCTGCAACAAGGACTATTCCTGCCTCAAGGGCTTCTGCCCGTCCTTCGTCACCATCGACGGCGGTCAGCTGCGCAAGCGGGCACCGGCCGATCTCGGCGACGTTGGCAATCTGCCGGAGCCGGCGAACCGCCCCGCGCTGGACAAGCCCTACAACGTCGCGGTCGGCGGCGTCGGCGGCACCGGCGTGCTGACGATCGGCGCGCTACTCGGCATGGCGGCGCATATCGAGGGCAAGGCCTCGATGATCCTCGACATGTCGGGCCTCGCGCAAAAGGGCGGCGCGGTGCTCAGCCATGTCCGACTGTCCGACAAACCCGAAGACGTGACGTGCTCGCGCATCGTCACCGGCAGCGCCGACGTGCTGATCGTCGCCGACGAGGTGATGGCGATCTCCAAGGAGACGCTGAGCCTGTGCGAGGCGGGCCGCACCCACGGCGTCGTCAATACGCATCTGGTGCCGATCGCGGACTTCATCCGCAACCGCGACTTCGATTTCCAGACCCGCAAGGTCAACAGCGTGCTCGCCGGCGCGCTGCGCAAGGACTCGGCTTTCCTGGATTTCACCAAGGCCGCAGTGACTTTGCTCGGCGACTCGATCGCCACCAACATGATGATGATGGGCTATGCCTATCAGCAGGGCCTGCTGCCACTCAGCGCCAAGTCCATCGAGCAGGCGATCGAGCTCAACGGCGTCTCGATCAAGATGAACACCCAGGCGTTCCGCCTCGGCCGGCTCGCTGCCGCCGATCCGGCACGGCTGGCGTCGCTGCTCCACGGCGCGGACGACACCGCTCCGACCAAGACCCAGGGCGAGATGACGCTCGACGAGATCATCGCGCATCGCACCGAGATGCTGACCGCGTATCAGAGCAAGCGGCTGGCGCGGCGCTACAACGATCTGGTGGGCAAAGTACGCGCCGCGGCCGATGCCGGCGGCTACGAGGAAGCGCTACCGCGCGCGGTGGCGATCAATTACGCCAAGCTGCTCGCCTACAAGGACGAGTACGAGGTGTCGCGGCTGCTGACGCTGCCGTCGTTCGAACAGCAGATCAAAGATCAGTTCGAAGGCGACTACAAGGTCAGCTTCAATCTCGCGCCGCCGATCCTGCCGGGCAACGACGTCACCGGGCGGCCGAAGAAGCGGCAGTTCGGCGAGGGCATGAGGCCGGTGTTTCGCACACTGACGAAGCTGCGCTTCCTGCGCGGCACGCCTCTCGATCCGTTCGGCTATCATCCCGAGCGCAAGCTTGAACGGCAGCTGATCGCCGACTACGAGGCCGATGTCGCCAGCGTGCTGCAGCATCTGTCGCCGGCGACGATCGACACCGCGGTGGAGTTGTTGTCGATGCCGGATCGCATCCGTGGCTACGGCCCGGTGAAGCAGAAGTCGGTCGACGACACCGCACCGCGCTTCGCCGAGCTGCGCGCGAACTTGCGCGACCCGCAGCCCGCGCCGCCGCGTCAGATGGCGGCGGAGTAGGGCGATTTAGTAGTTACGTCGTCATTGCGAGCGAAGCGAAGCAATCCAGCTTAATGCACCGAGCTGGATTGCTTCGTCGGCTACGCCTCCTCGCAATGACGGTGGGACGAGGCATTCCGTGCAGCGGGAATCATTTGCCGCACCAATCCGCTTGCCAATCCGCTTCCCGCGCGCCACAAAAACGTCGGGACGAAACGCCAGCGGAGAACTGCGTTGACAATAAAAGGCAAGGCCTACATTGCCGGCATCTACGAACACCCGACGCGCCACGCGCCTGATAAATCCGTCGCCCAGCTGCATGCCGAAGTCGCCAAAGGCGCGCTCGAAGACGCGGGCCTGACCAAGGACGACATCGACGGATATTTCTGCCCCGGCGACGCGCCCGGCGGCGTCATGGCGATGGTCGACTATCTCGGGCCTCAGGTTCGGCATCT
>NZ_BADD01000694.1 GCF_000333455.1 Rhodopseudomonas sp. B29 | reverse complement strand
TGATTTCTAGCCACTCCGAACACGGCTTTCTGTTGGCCCAGTTTCATGGCTTCCAAAGCCGTCTTTCCGCCGAGTTCGGGGTGTACAGTCCTCAGGAATCGATAGACTAACCAAGGCTCCTTTCCGAGGACTTCGAACAGTTCGGATAATCCAGGCAACGGCATCCCGGCATCCGTAACTTGCCAACTCGGATATCTGACACCGCGGGTCGCCCCTTGCAGTCCAAGAATCTCGCCCCGCCCTCGCCTGACATTGACCGTCTCGTGCGAAGCTCCGATGAGAGCGCCGAAGTCGCTCCCGGTCAGCATGTCGTCGCCTTTCAGAATTTCTGCGATCTTGAACCTTCCGCGATCTCGGGCAGCTGACAACGATGCTTCCAACGACGAGACATTCAACGAAGCAAGGGTGACGAGGCTGCCGATCGCTTTCGCGCTGCCGTCTGGCGACACCTCCACCGTGAAGCGAACGGGCTGCCGGACCTTTTTGGCTTTCCTCGCTCCAGCCCTGTACCGTTTCAAAATTTCGAGGATCGCCAGCTTTTCAATGGAATTTTGGCTGGTCTTCGCGCCGGTCTCTGACGTCTTTCCGAAGGCTCGAATGCGGATGTGGCCTTTTACTCCATCCGGACGGCCACGCTTCTTGCTGCGCTTCTTCGTTGCGCTTGCCGCTTGATTTCGTTCCCGCGTTTCGACCATGACGAACCTCTACCAGGCAAAATGGCAATCAGACGTCAGATGCGTCAAGTTCGTCCGGTCTATCAAACGTGCAGTCGTAATCGTCGCCGTAGCGCCGTCAACCTTGGAAGGCCCCCACATTTCCGCGATAGCCCCGGCCGAAAGATTTGTCGTTGACATTAGCCCTAAGTTCGCTATTTGTTCCTCTCATGTCCTGCGCGTTCACCAGCCACAAAGCCTACGGAAAGCGCCTCCAACGAGCCGCTGAGCCGCGCTTTTCATACATACGCTGATACCCACGACGCCTCGCTTTTGAAGGTATCGCGGATACCGCCCAATTTGTTTGGGGGACTAGCGTATCATGTCCAGACCTCAGCGCTCTGACTACCAACGGCATCAGCTCTCGAAGCTTCTTCAGCGCACCCGTGATGAGGCTGCGGCTCTCTTCTTTGCTCCAAAGAGCACGATGCGGTGCATCGGGCCTGCGATCTTTCGGACGCGATTAGCGCGCGACGTGGGTTGCTTGCTCGACGTCGATCCATCGGTGACGTCATGGACGTGCCTGCCGCTGGTTCTGAGCCGCCGGATCCACCACCACGTCCCAGATTTCTTGGTGACCAGGCCGGAGGGCGTAAGCCTACTCGATGCCCATCCATCGCTTGTGAAGCGGCCCCCTCCCGACTGGCTCGGCGAAGCAGCTCAGGCGATGGGCTACCAATACGAAAAGCGCGAGGAAGCCGAGCTGCGTGGCAGCATCAGGCTCGAGAACGCCCATGATCTTCTTCAATACGCGGGTTACAGAGCATCGCTTGGCGATCGCATCCGTATCCTCGCCCTTCTGCAGGAAAACGGCTCATTGCCGCTCTCGAGCTGCCTGGAAGCTGTTCGGAGCGGGTCTGACGCGATAGCAGTCATCGCTTCGCTGGCGCTGCAGCGCTTCGTCGAGATCGAACTTGACGACGCCCGCATTGGGCCCAGCACCATAGTCTCCCGCTTCCGCGGCTGATCCCTTCCTTTTCCCCTTCCAACTTGACCGAGCGCACCTTGTGCGTCCGGAAGCAATGGAGCACGTCATGTCGTATTTGGTCACCGGTCGCATCCCCGTGCCTGAACTTCAACCCGACATCGAGCGCCTAC
>NZ_BADD01000695.1 GCF_000333455.1 Rhodopseudomonas sp. B29 | reverse complement strand
ATTATCGCTGGGAGATGTTCGATCCGATCTGCACGGGGACGCTCGGCTATGCCTGGTCGCTGTCGAGCTTCACCTCGACCATCCCGGATTTCGCCGGCCGCCAAGTCGTCATCGACGGCATGAGCCGCTTCTTGCTGCGGGACGGGCTGATCGCCGAGTACCGCGAATCGGTCAACGGCGGCGTCGCCATGGCGCAACTCGGCGTGGCGCCCGAGCGGATGGCGAAGGTCATGACGCGCTGGAGCGGATGGCTGCAGGAGCGGGCGGAGGTGAGGGAATATTTGGGGAGGGGGAAACGCTGACTTGGCGCCGCATTTCGCGAGCGTCAATCGTGGGAAATTGGTCAGTCCGTCTTCGCCCTTTCGGGCTACGCCGGACACGCTTCGCGTTCGGCTTGCGCGGGCTATATCGGTGTGAGCTGAGATTCTTTGCCGAGAGTGCCCGGCTTCGCCCTGCGGGCTACGCCGAGGCAGCCTTCACTTGCTTCGCCACGATAGTCTGCGGCGGCTTGCCGAGCCGAAGCTTGCGAAGCAAGCGAAGGCTGGTGGAGCCAGGCGGGATCGAACCGCCGACCTCATCATTGCGAACGATGCGCTCTCCCAGCTGAGCTATGGCCCCGTCGCGGCCGGCACGAAGCCGGATCGGCGAACAGGCCGCCATTTACAGCGCCGCTTCATGCCAAGTCAAGGACGGCAGGGGCTGCGTCCGCCAACAATGAAAAGCCGCCGCGACGAGCTTATTCGGGGCGAGTTCCCTTGTTTGGCGGGGGGTGAACCGATATTTACGGGCAAGCCGTTCCCGCGCCCGAACCCGAGCCTCATCCCGCCATGCGTGCCATCCTCGACATCGTTCTCATCATTCTCGATCTCTACATATGGCTGCTGATCGCCGCGGCGATCCTGTCGTGGCTGATCGCCTTCAACGTCGTCAACACGCGCAACCAGTTCGTGTCCGCGGTGTCGGAATTCCTCTACCGGATCACCGAGCCGCTGCTGGCGCCGATCCGCAACATGCTGCCGTCGCTCGGCGGCCTCGACATATCGCCGATCATCCTGATCCTGCTGATCATGTTCATCCAGCGGGTGATCACCTACTACATCTACCCGGCGGTGTTCTAAGCGCACGGCAGAGCCTGGAGGCGCGATGGAGGCCCGAGCCAAAGAGGCCTGGCGCTATTCGGCTTCCGGCGTGGCTGTCGCCGTCCGCGTGACGCCGCGCGGCGGCCGCGACGATATCGACGGCCTTGAAACGCTGTCGGACGGGCGTCCGGTGGTGAAAATTCGGGTCCGCGCGATCGCCGATGGCGGCGAGGCCAACCGGGCCGTCACCGAGCTGCTTGCCAAGTCGCTCGGGGTGCCGAAGCGGAACGTGCGGCTGTTGTCAGGCGCGACCTCGCGGCAGAAGCAGATCGCGATCGACGGCGATCCACGCCAGCTCGGCGAGGCGCTGCGCCGGCTCACCGCAGCCAAGCCTGCGGACTGAACCAAGACGGGAGGCCCGAAGGGGCGATATCCATCCGCCTCTCCGTCCGGGGAGGCGTTGCTGTTTCGGCGCTTCAGCGCCTGGAAAACTGAGAGGGGGACGGCATGACCGCTCGCATCATCGACGGCAAGATCATTTCAGCGGAGCTGCGCGGACGTGTTGCCGCCGAAGTGACGCGGATCAAGGCTGATCACGGTATCACCCCCGGCCTCGCGGTCGTGCTGGTCGGCAAC
>NZ_BADD01000696.1 GCF_000333455.1 Rhodopseudomonas sp. B29 | reverse complement strand
TGCACGCTTCGCAGCTCGGCCGTTTCGATTTCATTGGGAACGTGCTGTGCCCCGGCTGCAGCGGCGTGCTCGATACGCATCCGTCGCTCAAGGCGCTACGGCACGACGACTACAATTGCGCGCTGTGCGCCAAGGGCTACGAGGCCTCGATCGACGATCAGGTCGAAGCTGCCTTTACGGTCAATCCGACCATTCGCAAGATCCAGGCGCACGATCCCGATCATCTGCCGCTGTGGGACTACGCGCGGCAGGTCTTCTGGAGTTCGGGAATCGAAATCGACGAATCCGTGCTGTCTCGCCTGGTCCATCACGACACACTCGCGGCCGCCGAACTCGAGCCCGGCCAAACCCGCGAACTGTCGCTCAGCCTGCCGGCCGAGTTCATCATCGTGTTCGAACCAGTCAGTCACTCGGCGCAGTTCATCGATGTTGCCGGTGAACCGACCGAGGAGACACGGTCACTCGCGCTGAGCTTCGAGCGCGTGCATCCGCTGGCCCCGATCACCACGATGCAGCCCGGTCCGCTGCGGCTGACGCTCACCAACAACACCGATCGCCGCGTGCTGCCCACCGTGTGGATCGCCGCCGATGCGCTGCACGAGCTGCTCGGCAAGCGTAAGCCGATCGTCACCGCCAAGCGGATGCTGACCAATCAGACGTTCCGCGATGTCTTCAAGGGCGACAACCTCGCGCCCGACCAGCGGCTGAAGATCACGTCGCTGACGTTCCTGTTCACCGATCTCAAGGGCTCGACCGCCTTGTATCAGCGCGTCGGCGACGTCGCGGCGTTCGATCTGGTGCGGGCGCATTTCCGAGCGCTGCTGGAGATCATCGCGGCCGAGAAGGGCGCGGTGGTGAAGACCATCGGCGACGCCGTGATGGCGACTTTCATCCGCCCCGAACACGCTATTGCCGCCTCGCTGAAGATGCGCAAGGCGATGCAGCGTCTCAACGACGAGCGCGGCACCGGCGACCTGATGTTGAAGATCGGCATCCACGAAGGGCCGTGCCTCGCTGTGATGCTCAACGAACGGCAGGATTATTTCGGCCAGACCGTCAACATCGCCGCGCGGGTCCAGGCGCTGGCGACCACGGAGGCGATCCACGCCACTGGCACGGTGATCGCTGCCGACGCGGTCAGCCATATCCTGCAGGGTGAGGGGATCAGTCCGATCGAAAAGCAGGCGGCACTACGCGGCATCACCAATACGCTTCTGGTGTACGAGATTCCGTAATACAACTTAGCGGTGCTAACGCCGCGGCAACCAAGCCGACATTGCCGAAACGTCATCCGGCGGCGTGGAACCCGGGACGGATTGCGGACGTTGGCCCGCGTCGCCATATGCGGCTGGGCCTAATCCTTTACATCGTACCGCGCGAGAGACGAACCGCATGCTCGAGAAACTGCGCCAGTTCATTTCCGACGTCGTCGCCCCCAGCGCGCCGGCCGAGATGACGCTCGATGACGGCGGCTATCGGCTGGCTGCTACGGCGTTGTTCATTCATGTGATTTCGATCGACGGCGACCCGTCGGAGGTCGAAAAGCGCAAGCTGCATCAGCTGCTCGAAACCCGGTTCGGCCTGGATCCCACCGCCGCGGACCGGCTGATCGCCAACGCGACGCTGATCGAAGGCGAGGCGGTCGATCTCTATCACTTCACCAGCGTGATCATGCGCTCGGTCAACGAGCAGGGCCGGCTGAAAATCATCGAGATGATGTGGGAGCTGGTGTTCGCCGACGGTGCCGTTACCGAGTTCGAGGAGAATGTGGTGTGGCGTGCCGCCGATCTTCTGGCGGTCTCGACCCGCGACCGCGTCAATCTGCGGCGGCAGGTCGCCGCAGCCCAGGAGCCGACTGCGGACGCAGCCGAATAGGTCGGGTTAAGATTCTTTAACCAATTACCTAGTCCTGACAAATCAGCGATTTATTGGTGTTGACCAGCCGTGGCGGGCGAAAACCAGCTTTTCCGCGGCGTACGGTCTTGCACGCTTCGTACTTCCCGCATAAGGCCTTTAAGGCTTACTGGCCGTCGGCCCGACTTTGGATTTGCAAGAGTTTCGACCGTGACTGAACGCGTGACCTTGATTACGGGTGCATCGGCCGGGATTGGCGCCGAGCTGGCGCGTATCTTCGCGGCGAATTCTCATCGGGTCGCCCTGGTGGCGCGCCGCGTCGACCGCCTCGAGACGCTCGCCGCCGAGCTCAAGGCCAAAGGGGCCGCCGAGCCGATCATCATCAATTGTGACCTCGCCGAGCGCGACGCGCCAAGCCGCATCGAAGCGGCGCTCGCCGCTGCCGGTGTCGAGGTCGAGTACCTGGTCAACAACGCCGGCTACGGCCTCTTCGGTTGCGCCGCCGACCTCGATCGTGAGGATCAGCTCGGCATCGTCGATCTCAATGTGCGTGCCCTCACGGATTTGTCGCTGCGTTTCGCCGACAGCATCGCGCGGCTGCGGGGCGGCATTCTCAACATCGCGTCGATCGCCAGCTTCCTGCCCGGCCCCGGCATGGCGGTGTACTACGCGTCCAAGGCGTATGTGCTGTCGCTGACCGAGGCGCTGCACCACGAGCTCGGCAAGAAAGGCGTGCGGGTCACCGCGGTGTGTCCCGGCCCGGTGATGACTGAGTTCCAGGCGCGCGCCGGTTTCGAACTGGGTGCGGACTCCGCCATTCTCAACGTCCCGCCGGCCGAAGTGGCGCGGCAGGCCTATCATGGCCTGATGAACAACAAGACGGTGGTGTTGCCGGGGCTCGGCATCAAGATCGTGCCGTTCCTGCTGCGGTTCTTCCCGCGCG
>NZ_BADD01000697.1 GCF_000333455.1 Rhodopseudomonas sp. B29 | reverse complement strand
CCGTTCCTCGATGCCACCGGCCCCGATCACTTCGTCGCGTGCCATCGCAAAGATGAACTTGGCGTGCCGGATTTCGCGCCGGAAGGCTGAACCTCACAACCCTCCTGCCCCCGACGCCCGGGCTTACTCTGCTGGGATCGCGATCCTCGGGTCTGCCTCTGCTTTCACCATGCGCTCGACGATCCGGCGCATGCGTTGCGGCGCGACGTCGATGCCGAGGCGGATGCGCTTGAAGCCTGGCCGTGCCTGATCGACCCGTTCGATGCGCTCGAGGATGTCCTTGTCCTCGTTGAAGGCGATGCGGAAGTCGTCGTGCAGACGCTGGTCGACGTCGGCATCGTTCAGCGCGAAATTACGCACATGTAGCCAGTGGTCGATGCAGTGATGGTCGTCGACCGGCGTGATGAAATGGCAGGCGAAGATCCGCATCCCGGCGTCGCGCTCTATCGGATCGGCGATCGCCCCGGCGTCGGCGCTGCCGAAATCGATCACCGCGATGCTGGGAGCGAGATAATCGTAGTAGTGCCAGCGATCGACATTGCCGGCGAAGTTGCCGTATTTGGCGAAGATCGGGATCGGCGCGGCATCCTTGATCCAGCGCCAGACCAGCACGCCGCGGTCGCTGACCGTGTGCTCGACCGGTATCTCCTCGCTCGCCGCATTGCCGAGCGTCGACAGATGCACGAAGCTGACGTGAGCAGGATCGCAAAGATTGTCGGCGAGGTTGAGATAGTTGGTGCCGATTCGCAGCGCGTCGCCATGCGCGGCGTGCCAGTTCGGCTGGCCGTATTGCGGCAGGTCGTAGATCAGCGTGGGATCGGCCAGCGCCGGATCGCCGGGCCATATCCAAACCAGGCCCATCTTTTCGTGGAGCGGGTAGGACGGCACACGCGCGTTGGCCGGGATGATCGGCTGGCCGGGAATCCGGATGCAGCGGCCGTCGCGACCGAACGTCATGCCGTGATAGCCGCACTCGATGGCGTCGCCCTTGAGCTTTCCGATCGACAAAGGAGCGAGCCGGTGTGGACACACGTCGTCCAGCGCGATTGGTTCACCGGCCTCGCTGCGGTAGACCACGACATCGATCCCGAGGATGCGGTGGCAGCCGAGCGCGCGCGTGACATCGCGCGACCATGTCAGCGGATACCAGTTGTTGCGAGGGGCGATGAGCTTCATCATGGTTTCTTTCGCGGCATCCGGCTTCGTCATGAGGGGAGGCTGGCTACTCATCTTTGATCCTCGCCAGCACGTCGGTCGTGGTCGGCTGGTGAGCCGCGCCGTCGACATAGCGCCAATCGGTCATCACGCCCTGACCGTCTTTCAGCTCCAGCTTGCCGATGTAGATGCCGAGCGTCGATTGATGGTCCACCGCACGAAACGCGATCGGTCCGCACGGCGTATCGACATTCACGTGCTCCATCGCGGTAATCAAAGCTTCGGTGTCGGTCGATCCCGCGATCTCGATCGCTTTCGCGAGCACGAAGGTGTTGATGTATCCGATCAGAGCTCCGATGTTCGGGGTCTCCTTGAAGCGGGCGCGATAGGCTTCGACGAAGGCGCGGTGCTCCGGCGTGGCGATCTCGCTCCACGGATAACCGGTGACGACCCATCCCGCTGGTGCCTCGTCTTTCAGAGGCGCCAGGTACTCCGGCTCCCCGGTCAGCAGACTGAAAACCGTCCGGTTCGCAAAGGCGCCGCGCGTCGTTCCCTCCCGCACCAGCCGGGCGAGATCCGATCCGAAGGTGACGTTGAAGATGGCGTCGGGATTGCCCGCGGTCAGCGCCTGAACCACGGAGCCGGCGTCGAGCTTGCCGAGTGGCGGCCATTGTTCGGATATGAATTCGACGTCGGGCCGAAGGCGTAGAAGCTCCTTCTTGAAATCCGCGACGGCGGCCTGGCCGAATTCGTAGTTCGGCGCGATCGTGGCCCAGCGCTTCGCGGGGAGTTTGGCAGCTTCCTGGGCCAAAATCGTCGTCTGCGTGTAGGTCGAGGGGCGCAGCCGGAACGTGTAGTGGCTGCGCTTCTCCCAGATCAGCGCATCGGTCAACGGCTGGGAGGCGAGAAAGAAGACTTTGCGGTGCTTGGCGAAATCGGACACCGCGAGGCCCACATTGGACAGGATAGTTCCTGTGAGCAGGTCGACATGTTCGGCATCGACCAACTGCGCGGCCTGTGAAACCGCAGCATCGGGTTTGCCTGCGTCGTCGCGGCTGATGATTTCGAGCTTGCGGCCGAGCACGCCGCCTCGCTCGTTGATCTGGTCGCGGGCGAGTTCCCAGCCCTGGCGATAGCCACGGGAGCCGATCGGGAGCGCCGAATAGCTGGAAATGTCGCCGATCCGGATCGGTGGTTGATCGGCGGCGTCGGCGCGGCCGCCGAGTGCCATCAATCCTGCTGCGAGAACCGCCAGCTTCACCGCAAAACGCGCACCCATTCCGTCCTCCCTGATCGTCTCAGCGGATGTATGTAGTACTTACTACATAATGAAAGGCGGCATGGAGGTATTGTCAACGGTGAAGAATTGGCAAGGCTTGCCAAAAAAGAGAGCAAACCTATGCTGCGGCGCAGACTCGGGACGGCCCCGAGGTGGGGGATGAATGGCAAGCGAAACGAGCGTCGGAACGAGGGAACTCGCGGCTCCCCGGCGCAAGGCTGCAGCGGGGCGCAAGAAAGCCGAGCCGCGCCGTCGGACGAGATCGCCCGATCAGACGCGCGAGGCGCTGTTGCGGGCCGCCGTCGTCGAGTTCGCACGAGAAGGCTACGGCGGCGCGCGGGTCGACCGCATCAGCAAGGCGGCCAAGAGCAACGACCGCATGCTGTATTATTACTTCACCAGCAAGGAGAAGCTGTTCCACCATGTGATCGAACATTGCTACGCCGCACTCGTCGCGAGCGAGGAGGCGCTCGATCTCGATCTTGAGCGACCGCGCGAAGCGCTCGCCGCGCTGGTCGCGTTCAACTGGAATTACTACTGGGAAAACCCCGAGCTGCTCAGCATTCTGGCGTCCGAAAATCTGTTCAAGGGCCGGCACGTCAAGAACAAGATCCGAAAGATATTTGCCAACACTCAATTCGGATTGCTCGAACGGATATTAAGTAGCGGAGTCGACCGCGGAGACTTTCGGCCGGATTGCGACCGCACCTTCGTTTATCTCTCGATCCTGTCCCTGACCTATTTCTACCGCTCGAATCTCTACACGCTATCGAACTACATGCAGATCGATCTCGGCGATCACGAGCGGCGCAACGCCTGGCTTGCTCACGTCCAGACCATGATCGAAGATCTGGTCCGCCGTCGGGACGATCGCTGATCACCGCCGTCGCATCGAAGTCCGCAGTGCGGCCGATGGATTCGAAGCGTCAGGCTGTGGCGTCCAGCAATGACTTCGTCATGCGGTCGTCGGCCTTCAGCGAAGCGAGGTTGGCGGCGAAGGTGTATTTGGCGACCATCTGACCGATCAGTTCCTGCGCCAGATCGACATTCGGCGCGGCCACCATGCCGTCCGCATTGGCGAACGGTGCCTGCGGGTCGGAGACCGGGACCGTGGCCGGCGAGACTTCACCGGTCGTGGTCTGCGTGCCGCCGCCGGCCGAGTCGCTCTGATTCACCTGCAGCGGCCGATAGGCCTGCGGCGCACCCGTCGGCACCGAGCCGTCCGTGGACGGTAGCGCGCCGGTCGATTGCTGATTGGCGATATTGCTGGCCGAGACTTCGACACGGCGTGTCGCGGCGTTCAGGCCCGAGACCGCAATCGACGAGATGCTGGACATGGCGTTGCCCGTTGCGACGTGACTTTGTCGCTACAAAGCGCCTGCAGCCGACAACGATCCGTGCACCGTCTCCGCTCAATTCGAGCGAAGCCGGTGACCAGATGTTAGTCTTCACACCGCCGGTGCCGCTTCCGGGGGAGCCGGCCGCTGCGGCCTGCGGCGCAGCTTGCGCCGAGCCCACAACACCACGCCGGTGCCGAGCAGGCCGAACAGCACCACCGATGTGATCAGATTGAGCGAGCCCGACAGCCAGTCCAGCCAATTGCCTTCATGCAGCAATCGCGGCCAGTTGCGCGCCATCGGCGCGACGCTGTCCTTGGTCACCGTATAGGCCCGCAGCTCGCCGTCTTCGTAGATCCGCGCCATGAGCCGTCCGCCGCGATTGGCCAGCATCGACAGGTGCGAGACGTCGTGCGACGCGCCGAGCTGGCGTACCGCGGCGGTGAGCGTCATGCCAGACGCTGGCGGCGGCGGCCCGCCCGCGAAGGTGAGGCCGAACGCCAGGCACAAGCCGCTCAGCGGGCTGAGCAGCAGCAGCGGCAGCGTGAACCAGGCGGCGCCCTTGTGCCAGCCGGACAGGTTGTTGCGCAGACGCGGCAGGCCCATCAGCACGCCGATGCACATGATGATCGTCATCGCGATGGTCGAACCCGTCACCAGCCAATCCTGGCCGAATAGATGTTCGTGCGTGCGCCGCGCCCACAGCATCAGGTCGCCGATCGGATCGGCCGCCGTCGTCACCTCACCGGTCGTCAGATCGATGGCCGGCAAAGCGGGCCCGAGCAGGCGTATCTGTGCGCTGGTGGGGCTGATCCGCAGCCCACGCGCCTTGTTGTCGGGATCGTAGCGCTGGACCAGGCCGGCGAGCCGGTCGGCGTCGACCATGCCGGCCGGCAGCCCGCGACCCTGGATGATCGGTTCGACCGACAGGATCATGCCGGTGACGATGATCAGGAGGAGGGGCAGCGAAAAAGTCAGGCTGACCCAACGGTGCAGTTTGAGAAGCGTGGTGTTGTTCATGGCGGTTTGTGTCTTGCGATAGGAGTCGCCCCTCGCGAAGCGCGGCGTCGTCGCCCGCGTGACGACGCCCCCTTTTAGCCGCACCAACCTAACCAATGGCTGACAAGGCCAGAGCGAAGGACGCAACCGCTGCGAGACTCGTTCGAATGGGCACGAAGCGCCTGGCGATCCGGATGGCAGACGAGGCGGGCGGGATAGATGAAGGTCAATTACTTGTCCGAGACATCGGCCGCGCGATCTCGAATCAGTCGCCGCACTGTCGTCCGGCCGTCATGCTGACAGCAGGAACCCTTGTCCGGATTCCACCGGACGCTGCCCTTCCGCCCGCTCGAACTAACTAAAGTCGAACACCGCCGTGCGCACAATTTTGCCGCGCCGCACATCACTCGCCGAATGGCCGGTGCGGGCCCCGGATCATATGAATTTTCACTGCGAGACAGGCCGATAGCCGCCGGTATCGACACTCGTACTGGCCTTTGCGGGCAGCGGTTCCGCAGCTTTACCGCCACTCCACGCCGCCGCATGACGGCGTGAATTCGTGCCGAGGACTCGGCCTTAAGACTGATTGCACAACAGCTGTTGAAATTCCCGGCTGTTGCTAACATGCTGCGCAGCAGCCGGACCCGTGACTATCACATTGGCATGGAGGTATTATGCGCTCATCATCGATGATCTTCCTCGGCGCGATTGCACTGGTCGCCGGACTTGCTGTCGTCAATCACAACGGTGGCTCACAGGGCATCGTGATCGATCAGGCGATCGCTGCACCGCCGGCGGCGCCCGTCATCAACGCGTTCCGCACCGTGACGTCGTCGACCTGCTCGTCGAACGGGTGTCCGACCACCTGTGAAGCCGACGAGGCGTTGATCTCGGCGATCTGCATCGGCCCGAGCAGTGCAAAATTCAGTGACAATCTGCAGATCGACAACGGTCAGATGACCGCGAGCTGCGGCCCGAGCTCCACCACCATCGTGGTGTCCTGCGCCCGCAAATAGCGCAGTCACCGCTTCCGGCGAGGCCGCCGCTCAGCTTGGACCAGGCGGCCTCCCTTCAGTCAGTCGAGGACTAATCCAATGCAAAACTGGTTCATCGCACTCGCCGTCGCGGTGCTGATCGTCGTGGGCTTCGCCGCCGGGCCGATGTCCGTCGTGGTCGCCTTCCTGTCGTTCTGGATCACGTTGTATTTGCTCTGGTCCTACGAACTCGGCTTCAAGGATACCTGGGCGCGGTTCGGTCTGCATCGCGTCAAGCCGCCGTTCTGGGCGGAAGAGAACCAGAAGTGGTTCCTCCCCATTTTCGACGACCGTCTCAAGGTCGCCAAGGCAGCGGCGGTGGCGCTGCTGATCGTCGCCTTCAGTCTGATGCTGCCGGCCAATGTGGTACGCATCGCCACGCTGCTGGTCGCCGCCTGGTACGTCGCCGAAATCTACCGCGCGCAGAAAAAGAGTGACGTGCTCGATCGCGCGCGCTTCAATTGATCGGCCCGGTCCGGAGCGCGCACAGCGTTCCGGACCGACGCTGACGACTAACGACGCGTGCCGCCGGCAGCGATGCGGCGAGGGAGGTGCTTGATGGCCGACAGTAACTCGTCCGACGTGATCCTCAACGTGATGACGCGCAACCTCGACCAGGCGCGCGGCGCGATGACCAACTATCTGCAGTTCATCGAAAAGAGCCTGTCGGTGACGCCGCTCGGCTCGAATGGTCAGGCCAATGCGCTGAAAGGCTATGTCGAGCGCAATATCGCCGCCACCTTCGATTTCTCCGAGCAACTCCTGCACGCCAAGGACTTCCAGGACGTCGTTCGCATCCAGACCGAGTTCCTTCAGGCTCAGTTCCGTGTTCTGACCGAACAGGCCAAAGAAGTGGTCGAGATGACCAAGCCGACAGTGATCATCCCCCGTGACTGATCCGGTTCCGTGCCCCGTCGCCGCTTGCAGGCCGGCTGCGAGCTAACTACAAGCTGCAGGCCGAGGACGCGGTCGAAGACCGTCTGCTGCCGAGGGCGGGGCGAACGCGGGAACAAGCACCTATGCGAATAGTCTTGAAGTCGAAGTCATTCATCGTCGGTTTGACGCTGCTGAGCAGCCTCGTGGCCGGCAGTGCGGTCGCGCAGGAACGCCGCCCCGATCCGGGCTGCGGGCGCGATGTGTCGCGGCTGTGCCGCGCCGTGATGGATCAGGGCGATGGCGTGATCCTGAGCTGCCTGCAGCAGCACCGCGCCAAGCTCAGCGCCAAATGCCTCAAGGTGCTGACTGACAACGGTCAGTAGTTCCTGACTACGTGCCGCTGCCGCCGACGCTGACGTTCTGCACCGGCAGCACCTCGGCGGCGGCGCGATCCGGCGACTCTTCCTTCCAGCGAACCGACCCGAACGGCCGCTCCAGCAGCCTTCGCACCCGCACGGGCCCGGGCCCGCGATGGAAGTCGTTGGCGCGCCGATACAGCGCGCGGTCGGCCTGGGTGGCGCGATTGCGCTGGTGCAGATAGTCGTGCCAAGTCGGGCAGTGATAGCGCTCGGTCCACAGCTCCGGATCGGCGATATCACGCGCGATCGACCAGCCATAGGCGCCATTGCGCTGCCGGCTGAGTTGCACCTCCTGCATCACATTGTGGAAGCTGCGCGCCTGATCGGAATCGACCCGGTAATCGATCTCGATCACCAGCGGGCCGCTGCGCGGCGACAGCAGCAGCTTCACTTCGGGATCGTCGAGCAGGTCGGCGTCCTCGATCCGTGTGCCGACCGGCGGCATCGGCAACGCCAGCGCCAGCAGCGGTGACGCGAACATCACCCCGGCCGCGATCAGCATGGTGGTTTCGACGCCGACCGTGTCGGCGACATGACCGAAGCCCCAACTGCCGATCGCGATGCCGCCGGCGATCGCCGCCTGGAATGCCGCGAGCGAGCGGCCCGCCACCCAGCGCGGCGCCGACAACTGCACGCCGATATTGAACAGCGCGATCGCCAGCATCCACACCGCGCCGGCGATCACCAATGCGGCGGCGGTCAGGATCGTGGTGGTGCTGATCGATAGCGCCGCCATCGCGGCGCCCATCACCAGCGTGCACATCCGGATGGCGCCTTCGCTGCTCAGCCGCCGGCGCGCCAGGGTGACGTTCAGCGCGCCGATCACGGCGCCGATGCCGAACGCGCCGAGCAACAGGCCGTAGGTTTCCGCGCCCTTGTGGAGCAGGTCGCGCGCCACCAGCGGCATCAGCGCCAGCACCGGACTGCCGGCGATGCCGGTCACCAGCGTCCGTGTCAGCACGATACGGATCGGCGGAGAGTTTGTGATGTAGCGCACACCGGAGACGATGGCGCGGTTCAGCCGCTCTGGGGGCAGCCGCGGCGGTTCGCTCACCCGCCGCCACAACAGCAGCACGACCAGGAGCGGGAGATACAACACCGCATTGGCGGCGAACGCTGCGACCGCGCCGGCGGTCGCCACCACAATGCCGCCGACAGCGGGCCCGAAGCTGCGGGCGATGTTGTAGCTGATGCCGTTCAGCGCCACAGCCGCCGGCAGTGTTTCGGCCGGCACCTGCTCGGACACCGACGCCTGCCAGGCCGGCCCGAACAGCGCCATGCCGGTGCCGACGATGAAGCAGAACGCCAGCAGCACGTTGGGGCCGACGAGGCCGAGATGCGCCAGCGTCGCCAGCGTGGTCGAGCCGGTGAGGCTGAGCGTCAGCGACGCCAGCGCCACCTTGCGGCGGTCGTACATGTCGGCGATAGCGCCGGCCGGCATCGCCACGATCATGATCGGCAGCATCAGGGCGGTCTGCACCAGCGCGACCTTGTCGGCCGAGGAGGTCATCTGGGTCATCGCCCAGGCGGCGCCGACGCCGTTGATCATCAGGCCCAGATTGGACAGCAGGCTGGCGAGCCAGATGCGGCGGAACAGCGCGTGCCGCAGCGGCGCGGCAATCCCGTCGGCGGTGCTTCGCTTCGCCGTCTGCGTCATCAGGCCTCTGTCCTTGGGCATCTTGGTTGGCGCCGGAAAGGCCCGGCGCAACTCAGTGATGCCTGTGAAGCCCGTCGGCTGTCTAGTAGGCGTGTTTGCGGGCCGCGCCTCGCCGCCTTGGGATCGCCGCAGGCCGATGCTGGCATTCCGTCTCCCGCTGCTTAGATCAGGTCGACGCAGCCACAGCCGCAGTCCGGGAGACGCCGTGAGCATCGCCGAAGTCCACGAGCCGAGCCGATACCGAGCGCCGCTGGTTCCACCGACGCCGCCGCGTGCGCCGGAGGATATGACAGCGCTCGGGCGTCTGTCGGCGATCCGCACCAACGCGATCGCCAGCTGGGGGCCGCGCGCCTATCAGGACGATGTCGTCGTCGGCCGCTTCTTCAACCGTTCCAGCTACATCCTCAATACGCCCGATGCGATCCGGCACGTGCTGGTCGATAACGACCAGAACTACACGCGGACCGCGGCGGCGTTTCGCGTGCTGCGGCCGATGCTCGGCGAAGGCCTGCTGCTGGCCGAAGGCCGCCCGTGGAAGCATCAGCGGCGCACGCTGGCGCCGGCGTTCACGCCGCGTGCGGTCGGCACGCTGGTGCCGCATATGCTGTCGGCGATCGACGAGACGGTGGCCGACCTCGGCCGCACGGCCGGCGCACCGGTCGATCTGCGCGAGACCATGCAGCATCTGGCGCTGGAGATCGCGGGCCGCACCATGTTCTCGTTCGGCATGGGTGAGCACGGCCGCACCCTGCGCGACTTCGTCATCGAATACGGGATGAAGCTGGCGAGTCCAGGCTTTTTCGATCTGCTGTTGCCGCTCGGCTGGCCTAGCCCGAGCG
>NZ_BADD01000698.1 GCF_000333455.1 Rhodopseudomonas sp. B29 | reverse complement strand
ACCTGTACCACCACGACGGCCTTGATCTCGTGCTGTGTGTCGCGGCGCAGTCGCTCCTCGACTTCGTCCGGCCGCACCGCGCGGCGCCAGTCACCCCTCAGCACCTCGACGTTGCAGCCCATCGCCTCGGCGGCATTGCCCCAGCCGAGCGCGAACCGGCCGCTTTCCAGCACCAGCACCTTGTCGCCGCGCGACAGCACGTTGCTGATGACTGCCTCCCAGGCGCCATGCCCGTTGGCGATGTAGATGTAGGACTTGCCTTTGGTGGCGAACAGCCGGCTGAGGTCGGTGTGCAGACTGTCGCTGAGCGAGACCATCTCGTTGGAGTAGATGTCGAGCGCCGGGCGATGCATCGCCTGCAGCACTTCGTCGGGCATGTTGGTCGGGCCGGGAATCGCCAGGAATTCCCGGCCGGCGCTGACGGCCATCCTGCTTGGTCCTTTGATCGGAGAAAAATTGACCATGCCGGCTCGGCCGGACGAATTCAAGGCGCTGGCGACACGCTGCCGATCGCCTCGGTGACGGTGCGGAAGATTTGATCCTTGATCTGGGTTGCAAGCGGGCTCGGCAGCACGTCGAGCGGGCCGTCGTGCTTCTTGCAGTCCGCCACCAGCCGCAAAATCCAGACCTCGCCGTCGGTGTAGTACGTATCGCCGCCGCCATTGCGGCCGGCGAGCGTCGGGCCGATACCCGTCACCTGGTACTTGGCCTCGACCATCTTGACGGCTTCGAGATCGCCGGCGAGCCTGGCGCGCTCCGCGTCGATATCCGGGTCGATGTGATGCGTCACCGCCCCGGTGTAGTGGCTGATGCCGACACCGCGATCGAAGGTGGCGCTGCCCAGCCAGACCGGGCGGCCCTCGTCGCCTTTGTCCAGCACCTTCCAGAACCGCACGTGGTTGCGTCGGTCGGCGCTGCCGCCGTCCGGCTTCTCGAACGCCAGATCCTCGCGTCGGCCGAGATAATACAGATTGGACACCGGCGCGTTGCGATACGGGCGGTCGAGCAGCACGCTGCCGGCGATCTCGATCGACGAGCGCAGCGTGATCGGATCGGCCGGCACCCAGTTGGCCGCCAGCATGGCGCAGACGACTTCCTTCTGGTCGCCGATCAGTCCGACGTTGATCGGATCGCCCGGAATGCCCTGCGCGGTCCGCGTCACCATCGGTATGTCGGCGAGGCGACGCTGATGCTCGTAGTGCGTCCAGAACATCGGCAGCGCCAGATAGGCCGCGAGCGTATACAGCGCGATCAGCAGCAGCGACCATTTGGCCGAGCGCCGCCACCGGCTGCGGCGGTGCGGCCTATGAGGAGGCGTGTGTTCGGGATGCTCAGCCACGTGGGATGTGCAGCCGGTGCCTTGGCCGGATCAGCGCCGCGTCTCGCGGCAGCCGGCGGCCTCGGCGTCTTCGACCGAGCAGAACCAGCGCGTGCCCTTGCTGACCTTCATCTGGATGCGCGCATACCAGCGGCTGGTCGGCTTGTGATAGATGCACTCGCCGGCCGTGTTGACGTTGCCCTTGATGGTGCAATCGGGCGACGGCGCCACCGGACCCGACGCCGACGCCAGCAGAATGTTGCGGGCGCCGTGCGGTGGTTTGGTGGCGCCAAGAATCGTGGTCTTCTTGCTGCGCAGCCGCCAATCCCAGGGCGCGATGAACGCGCCCTGCCACAATCCGGCGTGCGCATCGCGCGCCGCCTTCTCGTCGGCGTCGTAGGCGTGCGAGAATTTGGTGTAGGACAGCGCCCAGCCGCTCTTCACCAGCCATTGTTGAATGTCTTCGCCGTCCACCGTGCATTTGGCGACCGGGCGACCGGCCTTGGTGGTGCGGACGACCTGGCAATTGAAGGTCTTGCCGTCGGCATGCTGCGCCAGCGCATCGCGGGCCGCGACCCCGCAGGTCCAGCGTTCGCCTTTGGGGCTGAGGCAAAGCTGATCGCGCGACGGCGCATCGATGCCGGCGAGCCGCACCAGCTTGCCGCCGATCACCACCTGATCGCCGTCCCGCACCTTGCCGGGGCCGCTGATCTCGGCCGCTTGTGCGACTGCCGGCAGCAGCACGGCGGCTGCGATGAACAAAGCGAAAGGCTTCGGCATGGGGAAACTTTCGACGGAACACTGCACCGGGCGGGGGAGCAAAGGGCGCTGCCGATTGTGGTGCTAATTTGGCGCCGTGGCCAGTGCCGACCACTCAACTCGTCGCAACGCGCCTGCTAAGCTGAATGAGGCTGGTCCAGGATCGCCTTGCGGGCCAAAGCGAGCCCCAACAGTACAAAGGCCGAAGTCACTTCCGGACCGCCGACCAGGATGCGGGTCGGCGTCTTCATCTTGTTCCATTCATAGGCCCGGAACGGGGCGCCGCCGCGGCCTTCGCCGAGGTGGTTCAGGATGCAGTGCAGCGCCGGCGTCAGTTGCTGCTTCTCGCCGCCCAGATGGCCGAGCGCGATCAGCGCCAGCGCGGCGTCGAATACGTTCATGTCCCGGGCGATCAGCTCGTCGCGGACATAGTCCAGCACCTGGCCGCGGACGAATTCGAAAACGCCGTCCGGATCGATCGCCAGCCGCGCGGTCGCGTCAAGCGCACGGAACGCCGCGTAGCAGCGACCGAAATACGCGCAGTACAGTTCGGGCAGATAGTAGACGTGGGATTTCGGGTCGGCGAACAGGCCAGTGGCGACGAGGCGGCGATGGAAGTCGACGATCCTTCGCACCGTTTCGAGCCGCGACGGCGTCTCGACGATGCGCCACCGCGCGCAATTGCGGAAGCTGACTTCCAGCACATCGAGGTTGAGCGTCGGGTCGAGGTCGTTGCCGAACGGCCGCTCGCCGGCGAGGTTGTCGATCCAGGTGGCGATGCCGCCGTCGTAGTCGACATCGGGATTGAGCGGCACGGTGATCAGCGGGTCGTTGGCGCCGGCACGCGCCTGATAGCTGGCATAGAAGTCGATCAGCGGCTGATCGATGATCGGGTCGGTCGAGTTGGCCTGGCCGGCGGCCGAAATCGAGCACGCGGTCGTATCGCAATCCGGCACGTAGATGCCGAAGCCGAGGTCCTGCTTGATCTGGGCGAAGAACCGGCTGAACCGCGGGTGCGGTGGCGGCGCCAGCGCGGTGATCACATCGTAGCAGGTGCCGTCCGGCGTCCGCACGCGTTCGCGGCTGGTCTTCAGGCAGAACTCGGCCATGGCCGCAACAGCACTGCGTGCCGCCCTTGTCTCGTCGGGCGTCGCCAGGCCGGTGTCGATAAAGCTCAGCAGCGCCTCGATGTAGAAGGCGTCGTAATAGGCCGAGCGGTGCCGGATCTGCACCGGCGACCACATCGGCTCGGCGATGCCGCGCCAGGACGGATTGATCAGTCCGGCGGCCGGCGAGCGGGCGATGAACACCCGCGCCAGATTGAACAGCAGCGTCGAATTCTTGTAGCCGCGGGCATTGAGCCCGGTCAGCGCCGCGGTAAATTGCTGCGGACCGAAATCCGGATCGCCGATCAGGTTGAAGGCCGCATAGGCCGGGATGAAGCCGTTGCGCGTGAACGACTGCAGCAGATGATCGCCGCAGGCGCGAAGGGCATTGTCGATATCGGCCAGCCGCGGCGGCTGCGTCGGCGGCGTGACGACCAGCGGATGCGGATGCTGCAGCTTGACGGTCTCGAGCAGATCGGCGACCGGTTGCGCGACCGCGCTCCAGTCCGGCTCGGCGCCATCACGCGCCAGGATCAGCGCATCGCGGAGCGCGCGAAAGCGGGTGGGGTCGTGCAATTCGGGCAGGCCGGCGGCGCGCAGCAACGGGCGGAGCGCCGGGTTGCCGAGGGCGGTCTTGTAGAACTTGGCGATGTGCGGATCGCCCCCTTTGTGGCCGATGAAGACGGCGTCGCACAGATCGTAAAGCGAAGGGGCCTGCTTCTTGGCAGTCAGCGCCTGCCAGGCGGCGCCGGCCATGCTCGCAATATTCATCTGTCAAATCCGCCGAACCCGATCGGGGCGACAAATCGCATGCTCACTCCGCGATTACAAATATCAAGAGGTCTAAATACAAACTGCCGTTGAACCTTCGGGCCGAAGCTTAGTCAGAGATATTCGAAAGCTTAACCGCCAGGCTGGCAATGCTTGAAAGACGAACGGAGTCCTCGGCAGCTTAGTGGTAGATCTGTTTGGCGTCGGAAGTCCTTGTTGTTCCAGCCAAATCCAGCCGGTCTTGCTTGCCCGGGCTCGAACTGTTAAGGGTTTCTTATGGTGCGGTGCCGCAAATCGAGCGCAATTGATCCGCATTGAAATCGCTCCCTTGAAAACCTGAACGGCTTGGACGCGGCATCGGCTGCGCGCGCCGATAAGGACTGGTGATGATGAAATTCCGGCTGCCCCGGCTTTCTGCTCGCTCGCTGACCACCGGCGCCGCTGTCGTCGGTGTCGTGTCGCTGGCGATCGGTGCCCATGCGGCGCTGAACAAGCGTTCGCTCGAAGCCGCCCGGGCCACCCATATGGCTGCCGACCACGGCCAGCTGCCTGCCGCCGGCCGCTACGCGCTGGTTATCGGCAACGGGCACTATCCGGACGCAAGCGCTCCGCTGGCCCAGCCGATCAACGACGCCCGTGCGATGACCGGCGCGCTGCGCCGCGAAGGCTTCGAAGTCGATGTGGTCGAGGACGCCAGCCGCGACGACATGCTGCGTGCGGTCGATCGCATGAAGCAGCGCGTCGGCAAGGACAGCGTGGTGATGCTGTATTTCGGCGGCTACGGCATCCAGGCCGGCCGCGAGAACTACATGATCCCGGTCGATGCCCGGATCTGGAAGGAATCCGACGTCCGCCGCAGCGGCGTCAGCATCGAGAGCGTGCTGGACGCCATGAAGGACAGTGGCGTTCGCACCAAGCTGGCGATCGTCGATGCCTCGCGGCGCAATCCCTATGAGCGCCGCTTCCGCGCCTATTCGCACGGCCTTGCGCCGATCGACGCCCCGTCCAACGCGCTGGTGATGACCTCGATGACGCCCGGCAAGGTGATCGAGGACGGCCGCGGCGACAACAGCGTACTGGTCAGCGCGCTGCTCGGCTCGACCTCGTCACGCTTCGCCAGCGCTGAGGCGGCTTTCACCAAGACGCGTCTTGCGGTGACGCGCGCCACCAACGGCGCGCAGGTCCCGTCGGTGTCGTCGTCAATGGTCGACGACGTGTCGCTGACCCCCGGGCCGATG
>NZ_BADD01000699.1 GCF_000333455.1 Rhodopseudomonas sp. B29 | reverse complement strand
GGTGATCGCCATGGTGATCGCGATCCCGGTCGGTCTCGGCATCGCGATCTTCCTTACTGAACTGTGCCCGATGTGGCTGCGCCGGCCGATCGGCCTCGCCATCGAGCTGCTCGCCGGCATCCCATCGATCATCTACGGCATGTGGGGCTTCTTCGTGCTCGGGCCGTTTCTGGCCTATCACTTCCAGCCGTTCATCATCTCGGTGTTNTCCGGCATTCCGGTGCTGCGCGACGTGTTCGGCGGGCCGCCGTCCTATCTCAGCCTGTTCAATGCCGCGCTGATCCTCGCCATCATGGTGCTGCCGTTCATCACCGCGATCGCCGTCGACGTGTTCAAGACGGTGCCGCCGGTGCTGAAGGAAGCCGCCTATGGCGTCGGCTGCACCACCTGGGAAGTCGTCCGCAACGTGGTGATCCCCTACACCCGCGTCGGCGTCATCGGCGGCGTCATGCTGGCGCTCGGCCGCGCGCTCGGCGAGACCATGGCGGTGACCTTCATCATCGGCAATTCGTTCCGCATCCAGGGATCGATCTTCGCGCCCGGCACCACGATCTCGGCGGCGATCGCCTCGGAGTTCGCCGAGAGCAGTGGCCTGCATCAGTCGGCGCTGATCCTGCTCGGTCTGTTGCTGTTCGTCCTCACCTTCATGGTCCTCGCCGCTGCGCGGCTGCTCCTGATGCGTCTCGAAATGAAGGCCGGCAAATGAGTATGTCCCCGACACACGCCAACCCGATCTACAAGCGCCGCCACCGCAACGACATCATCATCAAGGTGCTGTGCTCGGGCGCCGCTCTGTTCGGCGTCACCTGGCTGGCACTGATCCTGTTCACGCTGCTGTACAACGGCCTCGCCGGCGTCAATCTCGAAGTGTTCACCCAGAACACGCCGCCGCCCGGCTCGACCGACGGCGGTCTGCTCAACGCCATCGTCGGCTCGGTGCTGATGACCATTCTGGGCGTCGGAATCGGCGCGCCGCTCGGCCTGTTCGCCGGCACCTATCTGGCCGAGTACGGCAAGTACGACAAGCTGACATCAGTGATCCGCTTCATCAACGACATCCTGCTCAGTGCGCCGTCGATCATCATCGGCCTGTTCATCTACGGCGCCGTGGTGGTGACGATGGGCCGGTTCTCGGCTCTGGCCGGCGCGCTGGCGCTGGCGGTGATCGTCATCCCGGTGGTGGTGCGCACCACCGAGGACATGCTGCTGCTGGTGCCGAGCTCGCTGCGTGAAGCGGCGTCGGCGCTCGGCCTGCCGCGCTCGCTGGTGATCCGCCGCATCGCCTATCGGGCGGCGCGCGCCGGTCTGATCACCGGCATCCTGCTCGGCACCGCCCGCGTCGCCGGCGAAACCGCGCCGCTGTTGTTCACCCGCGCTGTCAAACCAGTTCTTCAGCCTGGATCTGTCGCGGAAGATGGCCAA
>NZ_BADD01000700.1 GCF_000333455.1 Rhodopseudomonas sp. B29 | reverse complement strand
CGCGGACTCGAGCACATGACCGACCTCGTGCAGTCGCAGGTCAAGGCGGTGCTCGACGCCTACACGGCGCACGATCTGCCGGCCGCGATGGTCGTGTGGAACGGCGACGAGGAAGTCGACGCGATCTGCACCTCGCTGTTCCGCGAGCTGCTCACCTACATGAGGGAAGATCCGGGCAACATCTCGTTTTGCATTCACCTGATGTTTTGCGCCAAGAACATCGAGCGGATCGGCGATCACGCCACCAACATCGCCGAGACCGTGTTCTACATGATCGAAGGCCAGCAGATCGTCGAGAAGCGTCCGAAGGGCGATATGACGACCTTCGCGACCGCGACGCCGGGCAATTGAGGAGCGTGGCGTCCGCGGCGCCGATCGCCTCCGCGGACGCGCGTCATACGGAAAGAAGGATCACCATGGGTGCGCGCATTCTGGTAGTCGAAGACGAAGAAGCGCTGACGACGCTGCTACGCTACAATCTCGAGTCAGAGGGCTACGACGTCGAGACGGTGGCGCGCGGCGACGACGCCGACACGCGGATGAAGGAGCGGCTGCCCGATCTGGTGGTGCTCGACTGGATGCTGCCGGGCCTGTCCGGCATCGAACTGTGCCGCCGGCTGCGCGCGCGTTCCGACACCAAGCAACTGCCGATCATCATGCTGACGGCGCGCGGTGAAGAGAGCGAGCGGGTCCGTGGCCTCGCCACCGGCGCCGACGATTACATCGTCAAGCCGTTCTCGGTGCCGGAGCTGCTGGCGCGGGTGAAGGGCCTCTTGCGCCGCGCCGCGCCGGAGCGGCTCGCCACCGTGCTGGCTTACGGTGATCTCGAACTCGACCGCGACAAGCGCCGCGTTGCCCGCGCCGGCCGGCCGATCGATCTCGGGCCGACCGAGTATCGGCTGCTCGAATTCTTCCTGGAGCATCCCGGCCGCGTCTTCAGCCGCGAGCAACTGCTCGACGGCGTCTGGGGCCGCGACATCTACATTGACGAACGCACCGTCGACGTCCACATCGGCCGCCTGCGCAAGCTGCTCAACCCCGGTCGCGAACAAGACCCGATCCGCACCGTCCGCGGCGCCGGCTATGCGCTCGACGACAGGTTTGCGAAGGTGGAGAGTTAGTTCCCCAATCTCGTAGGGTGGGTTAGGCGCGAAGCGCCGTAACGCACCATCTTCTCGCGG
>NZ_BADD01000701.1 GCF_000333455.1 Rhodopseudomonas sp. B29 | reverse complement strand
CGGGCTCGGTTTTGCGTTGCTTGGATTCGGAAAAACCGTGCCGCTGCTGATCGTTGCGGCGGTGCTTTCAGTTGTTTCTCAACTCGGCGACCTGTTCGAGTCGGCGGTCAAACGGCAATTCGGGGTGAAGGATTCAAGCCATATCATCCCCGGACATGGCGGACTGCTCGACCGGCTCGACGGTTATGTCGCCGCCGTGGTGGTGGCTGTCCTGATCGGCTTGTGCCGCGATTCGCTGGATGGCGTCGGCCGCGGTCTTATGGTGTGGTGATGCGATGAGTGCAGTCCCTTTGAAGAATGCCATGATTTGGAATTGCCCATGATTTCGTGGGCCTTCCCAAACAGAAACGTTGGCTCTGTTGGTTGTGTGGCGGAGGGTGCCCACTGAGCTTCGAATTCTTGATACCTTTCGACTAAGTCGAACATTTGGGAATACGAGAGCTTTTGCCAAGCTCTGCGTAGTGAGTCGGCGGTGGCGAAGCTGGATCCGAAGAAATTATCTGCAACAGTAAGATAATGCATGTGTGTCGACATAAGAAATAAGTCCACGATATGGCTGTGCCGAAAATCTAGTTGAATAGTATCATATTGCTGGCGATGCGTGATCTGTGAGGCGCTCGATGTCTTTTCGAATAGCGCCTCTCAGGGATTAGGACCTACGCGCCGCCGAAGGCGTCGGAAAATTTGGGTGACGTATTCGGTACTAGCTTCTATTCAAAACAACGGCTTCATCTGCGCGACCTTGAACGGGCCGAGCATGACGGCGCCGTCGACGAAGCGCAGCGGGAAGGCGCGGGCAGGCTTGCCTTCGAGCACGGCGGCCTGGCCGAGCGCGTCGATGCCGGCGGCGACGCCCGCATTCGCATTTTGCCGGACGACGCGGCCGAGTCCCGGGATGGCGCGGTCGAGCGCGCCGAGGATGTTGTTGACGTCCTTGGCGCGGACGCCGGGCGCGACGCGGTCGATCGCCGATTGCGACACGCCCTGCTCCAGCGCCTGTTCGATGCCGAGCTTGGGGATCACTTTGTCGAGGCCGGTGGCGAGCACCTGCAGCTCGCCCTCGACATTGCCGGACGGCGTCAGTCCAAGCTGTTCGCCGGCCGCGCGCCGTTCAGCATCCACGGCGAGCTCACCGGCTCACGCGACACCTACGTGCACTTCATTCAGGACAGCTTCGATCCCGGCAGCATCGTGCGACCCTATGTGAAGTGGGAGTACTCGCTCCCTCCGG
>NZ_BADD01000702.1 GCF_000333455.1 Rhodopseudomonas sp. B29 | reverse complement strand
GTGTTCGACGACGTCCGCTATTCGGCGAACCCGTACAACACCGGCTTCAAGCTCGACTCCTCGGAGCTGCCGACCAACTCCGACACCGAATATGAAGGCGGCAATCTCGGCCACCGCATCCGCACCAAGGCCGGTTACTTCCCGGTCCCGCCGCAGGACTCGGTGCAGGACATGCGCTCGGAGATGCTCGGCGCGATGGCGCGGATGGGCGTCAAGGTCGAGAAGCACCACCACGAAGTCGCTTCGGCCCAGCACGAACTCGGCATGAAGTTCGACACCCTCACCCACATGGCCGACCAGATGCAGATCTACAAGTACTGCATCCATCAGGTCGCCCACATCTACGGCAAGACCGCGACCTTCATGCCGAAGCCGGTGTTCGGCGACAACGGCTCGGGCATGCACGTGCACCAGTCGATCTGGAAGGACGGCAAGCCGACCTTCGCCGGCAACAAGTACGCCGACCTGTCGGACACCTGTCTGCACTACATCGGCGGCATCATCACCCACGCCAAGGCGATCAACGCCTTCACCAACCCGTCGACCAACTCCTACAAGCGTCTGGTCCCGGGCTATGAAGCCCCCGTGCTGCTGGCCTACTCGGCCCGCAACCGCTCGGCCTCGTGCCGCATCCCCTACACCACCTCGCCGAAGGCCAAGCGCGTCGAAGTCCGCTTCCCGGACCCGATGGCCAACCCGTATCTCGGCTTCGCCGCGATGCTGATGGCCGGCCTCGACGGCATCAAGAACAAGATCGATCCGGGTCCGGCGATGGACAAGGACCTCTACGATCTGCCGAAGGAAGAGCTGAAGCAGATCCCGACCGTCTGCGGTTCGCTGCGCGAGGCGCTCGAGAACCTCGACAAGGACCGCGCCTTCCTCAAGGCCGGCGGCGTGTTCGACGACGACTTCATCGACAGCTACATCGAGCTGAAGATGACCGAAGTCGCCCGTTTCGAAATGACCCCGCACCCGGTCGAGTTCGAGATGTACTACTCGAACTAAGCCGATCGCGGCACGCGCCCGCGGGGAACAGAACCATCGACGACGAAAGGCGCCCTCATCGGGCGCCTTTTTCGTTGGTCGACCTCGGAGCGCAACCGCACCGCTGCAAACGGTACTTCTGGCATAGTATTTGCCTTTATTCGGACCATCAGTAACGCCTTCGCTCGACGCGAGTGCGGGAATTCATCCCCACTCTTGGTTGAAGAGAGCCGCTGTGCCGCAGTGGAATACTGAGGACTACAAGCCCGCAGAGCAGTTCGGCTTCTGGCGCGAAGTGCTGTGCGAGGCGTTCATCGCGCTTAACTCGACCCGCGACTTCTCCGGCGGCTTCAAGGCCCACGTGGCGGCCGATCTGGTCGACACGGTCAACGTATGCCGACTGGTGACCGACGAACACATCGTGCTGCGCTCGCACCAGGAAATCAGCAGGATGCCGCGCGACTGCTACTTCGTGAACATGCAGATCGAAGGCGACGTGCATGTTCGGCATCTCGGCAAGCAGGTGCAGATCCGCCCGAGCCAGTTTTACGTCGTCGACTCGGCGGAACCTTACGAACTGATCTACAGGCGCCCAGGGGGCCGTGTTCGAACGTTTTCCTTCCGTATTCCCAAGGCGCTCCTCGCGCCGCAGCTTGCGAGCGCCCACCGCACGATGGGCGTCGCCGTCACGCAAGACACCGCGATCGGCGCGCTCGCCATCGATTTCTTGAAATCCCTTGCCTTACAATCAGGCTCGATCCCCGCCGCAGCGCATCCGACGACGGCGCGGATGGCCGTCGACCTGGTGGCGCTCGCGCTCGGTCCCCGCGAGCCTCAGTTCGCCCCGCTTCAACAATCGAAGCGGAAAGCCATGCTGGACTCGATCGTCACCTACATCGATCACAACTGCGCCGAGGCGGAGCTGAGTATCGACGTGGTCTGCCGACGCTTCGGCCTGTCGCCTCGCACGTTGCATCGGCTGTTCGAATCCGAGGGCCTGACCTTTTCCCGCCTGACCACCAGCCGGCGGCTGAGCAAGTGCGCCGAGGCGATCCGGGCACGGCCCGATACGCCGATCTCGACGATCGCCTTCGCAAACGGCTTCAACGATCTGTCGAGTTTCAACCGGCAGTTTCGAAGGCATTTCGACCTGACGCCCAGCGAGTACAGGGACAAGGCGATCGTCGAACAGTCGGACGGCGGTCGCAAGTAATCGTCGAGCAAATTGGCACGGATTGCCCAGCCGGCTGTCGCGCGATGCCGAGACGGCTCGCCGCAGCGCTCCTAGCTTTCACCCGCTCAACGTCCAACGCCAAAGGGGTGAAATTCCATGCCGATCGACTTTCAGCTCAGCGACGACCAGCTCGCCGTCCAGGCGGGCGCCCGCGCCTTCGCCACCACCGTGATGAAGGACATCCGCGGAATTATCAGCAAGATCGACGATCCGGCGGAGCGCTTCTACGCAACGCGGCGCCATCACAAGGCGGCGGTCGACGCCGGCCTTGTCAAAGGCCTGTTCCCGAAAGAGTTCGGTGGCACCGATACGTCGACCTTGGACTTCGCGCTCGCC
>NZ_BADD01000703.1 GCF_000333455.1 Rhodopseudomonas sp. B29 | reverse complement strand
AGTTCGACCAACAGCCGCTGCAACGAAGCCGGCGACCAGTCGATCTCGGCCGAGCCGATCGTGACGCGGCCAGCCTGGAACGACGCGATCATGGCGCGGCCGTCGATGATGTTGCGATCGAACAGCTCGATCGGATAGGCGATCTTCATCAGCTCTTTGGCTTCGTCGATCTCGTAGACGAGGGCGTCGACGCCG
>NZ_BADD01000704.1 GCF_000333455.1 Rhodopseudomonas sp. B29 | reverse complement strand
GCCGCGCCACGACTGAGGCGCCTCACGGCGCCGGCAACAGCGACGTACTTCGGCCGCGCAGCCAGTAGGCCACGAGCCCCGCCCATTCGTGGACCGCAACGTCGCAGCGCGCGAGGCCGCCGCTCAACCGATCGAACGGCTGCAGCGCATCGCTCCAGCCTCGTGTCCGCCAATCAACCGGATAGGCTGTGACGTCGAACCCGGCCGCGCGAAACACACCCATCGAACGCGGCATATGAAACGCGGACGTGACCAGCAGCCATTGCTCGCCGGGCTTGGGCTTCACCAGGTCGCGACTGAACATCGCGTTTTCCAGCGTGGTCCGCGACTTCTCCTCGAGCAGAATGCGATCCTTGGCGACGCCGAAGCGCTGCAGCAGCGCGCCGGCGATCGGCGCTTCCGCCGCAGAAGCATCGAACAGATTGGCACTGCCACCGCTGTAAACGATCCTCGCCTGCGGATAGCGCCGCGCCAGTTCGAGCATCGCCAGAATACGCTCGGCCGAAGCGTCGAGTTCGACATCGTGGCGCGCCGCGCTGACATCGGAGTCGATGCCGCCGCCGAGCACGATGATGCCGTCCGGCGCCCGGCCGTTATCGTGCCAGGCGGGAAAGCGTTCCGACAATGTCAGTAGCAACACGTTGCCGAGCGGCGAGAAGCCGGCGATCAGCAGCGCCGCAATGGCGAACACCGCAAGCCGCGCCCCTGCCCTCCGCCACCGCGTCAGCATCAGCACGACGCCGAGCCCGCACAGCGTCGCGATCAGATTGGACGGATAGGCGAAGAAGCCGAGCAGTTTGGAAGCTACGAAGAACATCACCCACCCCGCATCACGCGTCTGTCCGCGAGTTGCGCGATTTGCGCGGCGGGGTCAATGCGGGTGATCGACGAGACTCCGTCGTGGCCGGCCTCGTTGTATGGCCCGGAGAGATAGGTAACGGCTGTTCGGAGACATGGGTAACACATTGATGGCATCGACAGGCTCAGGAGGCCGGGATGCCGTGGCCCAAGGTGTTACTCATGGATCAGAGGATTGAGTTCATCCGTTTGTTTCAGCAGCCGGAGGTGAACCGGCAGGAGCTATGTCGCCGGTTCGGGATCAGCCCTAAGACCGCCTACAAATGGCTGAAGCGAGCCACCTCGGGCGATGCGGATTGGGCGCAGGATCGCAGCCGACGCCCGCACAACTCGCCGAAGCGAAGCGGCAAGACGGTCGAAGCGGCTGTCCTGCAGATCCGGGACGTTCATCCGGCCTGGGGAGCGCGCAAGATTCGCCGCCGCCTGATGATGACGCCGGCCCTTCCGTCAGCCTCGACCGTGCACGCCATCCTGCAGCGGAACGATCGAGTCCCGGCGCAGCAGCATCCTCCCCATTACACGCGGTTCGAGCACCCCGCACCGAACGATCTGTGGCAGATGGACTTCAAAGGGCGCTTCGCGTTTCGGCACCGTGTATTTTGCCATCCACTCACAATGGTCGATGACCATTCCCGCTATAATCTGTGCCCTGCGGCTTGCGCCAACGAAGCAAGCGAAGACGTCCAGCAACAACT
>NZ_BADD01000705.1 GCF_000333455.1 Rhodopseudomonas sp. B29 | reverse complement strand
CCGCGATCCGGCGCCAATCCCGCGTGAACGCGAGGTCGAGGCCGCGCTGGCCGACGCCAAGCTGGCGCACGAGCGGCTGCGGGAAGCCATCGACATCCTGCCGCAAGGCATCGTTTTTCTCGACGCCGACGGCCGCTACATCCTCTGGAATAAAAAGTACGCCGAGATCTACAGCGCCACCGCCGACCTGTTCGAACCCGGCGCACGGCTCGAGGATACGCTGCGCATCGGCGTCGCACGCGGCGACTATCCGGAAGCGCGCGGCCACGAGGAAGCATGGATCGCCGAACGGCTCGGCCGGATGTATCACCCCGGCCACAGCCACGAGCAGGTGCTCGCCGACGG
>NZ_BADD01000706.1 GCF_000333455.1 Rhodopseudomonas sp. B29 | reverse complement strand
ACAAGTAGCAGCCACCATCACCGTCGTTCCGGGGGGCGAGCAAAGCTCGCGAACCCGGAATCCAGACGTTATGGGGGCGCTGCGGATAACCATCTCGGGATTCCGGGTTCGCTCACTGCGTGAGCGCCCCGGAATGACGACCGGGAGGCGGAGGCTCAGAACGTCCGTTTGCCGTGCAATAGAGCCGCCCTCTGTAACCGCTCACCGCGTCGCCCGCTGCGATGCACGGCGGCCACGCTGGCAAGCGGATTATTTCGTAGCAGGTATTTAGCTGCAGACCCGAACCAAATCGGGCCAACTACGCTCGTAGAAGTCCTGATTCGGAGCCTTCCATGACTGCCCCGAGCTGCCCGCGCTGCGACCGACCGATGGAATTGACCGGCAACCGGCCTCTGGTGCAGGGCTATCAGGTCCGAGACTATCGATGCGCACAGTGCCAGACCTCCAGCCGCCAGGCCGCGCACTGGGACCACTCGCTGACCGAGCCGCACGGGCCGATCTATCACGAGTGACGCACCGGTTGCCGCAGTGCAGCGGCTTATCGATTGATTAGCCATCCTCCGCGACAGCAGCCGATTTTCGCCGCTGTATTGTCGGCGCTCATATTCGGTGAACCGATCGGCCGCGACAATCGAGGTCCTGCCTGTGCGCCGGCCCGACTGCGTCGCGCCGCCGTGCGGCGTCTCGCGCCGGTCGCCCGCACGGCCGCCGCCCACGGAGGCCTTTCGATGGACCACGACGTCGCCATGTTTTCCGCCTTCACGCTCGCCTGCGCCGCCGGCCTTGCCGCCCTGATGCTCGACTACACCCGCCGCGTCCACCGCCTCCGCACCACCGTCGCCGCCATGAGCCGGGTGGTGGAGCGGGTGGAGCAGCAGGCGAAGGGGGAGTAGGAGAGGCAGACTATGCCACACGACGTAATGCGAACGTCACGCCGTCGCGGGTGCTGACGTGGCCTAGTCGAGCCAGTGCGGCAAGTACGGCTGCGACCTTAGAGTCTGTTGTGCGCGTTCGCTTGAATTGCGCCGCCAGCGTTTTGGCGTCGATCGCTCCGGGCGTGGCCGCGAGCGCTGCGAACACCGCGGCGGTCTGCTCGACCGGACTGGTCGGAAACGCCGGTTTGTGCGGCGCCGCGCGTAGATCGAGCTGCGCAGCGACCTGGGCGCCGTCTTCGGCGACCGCCTGCTGGTCGACGCCCTTGGCGAACTTTGGGATCTGATAGTCCGGCCGCAGCCAGCGCACCAGCCCGCGCTTCTCCTCGGCCGCGCGCTCCTTGTTCAAGGCGACCAGCCGCGCCAAAATCTCGTCGTCCGACAAATCCGCCGGCCAGCCATAAGCCTGCGCCACCGCGACATCGAGTTTGTCGTGCAACTCCTTCAGGATCAGCACCAAGCCATCGTCGAAGATGCGCTGCTCGTCGTCGGTCAGCAAATTTTCACAGTCATGGCCGGGCTCGTCCCGGCCATCCACGTCTTTCTTTCGGTTGCGGACCGCGGGCGTCGATCCCCGCGACGAGCGCAAGGATGACGACCCCGCTTGCGCGGACGCGCCTGCCTTGATCCGCTCCAGCACGTTGTACAGCCCGGTCAGCGTCAAATGCGGATGCTCCGCCAACACCCGCTTTCGATGCGCGTCGAGCTCTTCGGCGATGCCGCGGATAATGTGT
>NZ_BADD01000707.1 GCF_000333455.1 Rhodopseudomonas sp. B29 | reverse complement strand
TCCAGCGACAGCGTCGCGTCCACCGTGCCGCCGACCACAGCCGGCACCTGCATCGCCACGGCGAGATCGACCAGCTTGACGTCCTTGTCGGGATCCAGGCCCGCAGACTTCACCATGTGGCGCGAGATCGTCCGCCACTGGATGCCAGGCACGTGGCCGAGCGTCTTGCCCTTCAGGTCGGCAAAGCTCTTGATGGTGCTGTCCGGCTTGACGATCAGCCCGTCATTGATGCGGTCGACCTTGATGCCGCCGCCCTGGAGCCCGAAGATCTTCAGCTTGCCTGGAAATTTCGATTCCGCGATCATCGCGATGCCGGCCGCAGCGCCGGGCGGTCCGAAATCCGCACGGCCCGCGATCAGCGCGTCGATGATCTGGTTCGGCGACTCCATCTTGTTGGAGTCGATCTCGATGCAGGCCTTCTCGAACAGCTTCTGGTCGAGCGCGACGTAGTACGCGGTCGTCTGCATGATCGGCAGCCAGGCCGCAGTGACCTTGTCCATCTTGTCGCAAGCCGCCTGCGCGCCGCCGGCGGTGGAGAGCGCGGCCGCGAGCGTGGCGGCCAGCAGAACTGATTTGGACATCGTCGACTCCTTGTGAGCGAAGGCTGCGGGGCGGATCATTTGCCCGACCAGTGGACGATCGAGCGTTCGAGAAACAACAGGATCAGATTGAGGCCGTAGCCCATCGCGCCGGCGATCAGGATCGAGCCGTACATGTCGGTGAGCGAGTAGGAGATCTGTGCATCGATGATGCGGTGGCCCATGCCGTCGGTGGCACCGATGAACATCTCGGCGACGATGATGACCACGAGTGCCAGCGACACCGCCGTGCGGAGTCCGATGAAGGTCTGCGGCAGGGTCTCGAAGAAGATGACGTCGCGGAAGATGCGCAGCGAGGAGGCGCCCATCGAACGGGCGGCGAGGATGCGGGTCTGCCGCGCGTTCATCACGCCGTAGGCGACGTTGAACACGATCACCAGCCACGCTGCGAACGCCGCCACCGCGATCTTGGCGAGATCGCCGAGCCCGAACAGAAGCAGGAACAGCGGAAACATCGCGGTCGCCGGCGTCGAGCGGAAGAAGTCGACGATGAATTCGACCGAGCGATACACCGCAGCCTTGGCGCCGAGCACGATGCCGACCGGAACGCCCGCGACGATCGCGATCGCGATCGAGTAAGCGACGCGAACCATGGTGTGCCAGAAATCCTTGGTCATGCTGCCTGACCAGATCGCAACCGCCGTGTCACGCAGCGTATCGACCGGGGAGGGAAGCAGATCCTTGTTGACCCAGCCGCCGCGTGCGGCGAGCCACCAGATGCCGAACAACAAGATCGGGCCGACCGCGAGTTCTGTCGCGCGCCGCAGCCTCGCTGTTGAGACTTTCGAGATTGCTGTCTGCACGGCTCTCTCCTGCGGGTCCCGCCCGTCGTTAGTTAGCGCGCTGATCATCGCCGACGGCAGCCGTATGAAAATGGCGAATTGTGCAACGCAGTGTGCAAATTTGCATTTTCAAATCTACCGACCGTGCGATCAATCTGTAATCATACACTGTCGAGATTGTAGGCAGTCGGCTGGGAAGAAGCAGGTGCGTGACAACCCGAGTGCCGAGGAGAGGGACTCGGCTGTGTTGTCGCGAGGAGGCGGCCGCGCGGACGTCAGGCCCGGGCGGGGCGGACGATGGGGCGAGCCTGCAGCCTTAACGAAACGTCAACAAACCCAAACAGTTATGGTGAACCCTTTGTTAAGCAGCATGGTTTACTGATCGTAACCGTGGTCGTCGCGCCTCGCGATGTCGTTGCGTCAGTAAGCCGGAAACGTCCATGATCGTTCGGCAGTTCATCAGTTGGGTTCGCCACGCGCCGGCGGGAGAGCGCGCCGAAGCTACGCGGGCTCTGGCCCGCGCCTATCTGATCTCCGATCTCTCCGAAGACGATCGCATCGCCGCCGAAGGCGCGCTGATCCTGATGCTCGACGATGCCTCGGCCCTGGTGCGCCAGGCGATGGCCCAGGTGTTTGCACACAGCCCTTACGCCCCCGCGGTGATCGTGCGCGCCTTGGCCTCGGATCAGGCGTCGGTGGCGCTGCCGGTGCTCGAATTCTCGCCGCTGCTGGTCGATGCCGATCTGGTCGACATCGTCGCCACCTCGTGCAGCGAAGTGCAATGCGCGGTGGCGCGGCGTGTGCAGCTGCCTGTGGCGGTGTGTGCCGCCATCGCCGAAGTCGGCTCTGCCGCCGCCGCGCTCGAACTGATCGAAAACGCCCGCGCCGAACTGGCCCCATTCTCGTGGGACCGCATCGTCGAGCGTCACGGCCATCTCGCGGCGATCCGCGAGTCGATGCTGGCGCTGCCCGATCTGCCCGGCGCTACGCGTCTGGCGCTGCTCGACAAGCTGTCCGACACCCTGACGCAGTTCGTTGTGGCGCGGCGCTGGCTGTCGCCGGATCGTGCGGCGCGTATCGCCTCTGAGGCGCGCGATCGCTCCACCGTGACGATCGCGGCGCAGGCTCAGCGCAATGAGATCGGCGCGCTGATGGGGCACCTGCGCGAAACCGGGCAACTCACTGCGGGGCTGATCCTGCGGGCGCTGCTGTCCGGCAATCTGTCGCTGTTCGAAGCGGCGCTGGTCGAGCTTTCCGGTCTGCCGCGCGCCCGCGTCGGCGCGCTGCTGCACGATGGCGGACGTACCTCGGTCAATGCGCTCTTGGCGCGCGCCGGGCTGCCGGAGACGTGTTTTCCGGCGTATTTCGCCGCACTCGAGGCGATCCGCGAGATCGGCTACACGGGCAGCGAGGACGGCGACGCCCGGCTGCGCCGCCGCATGGTCGAGCGCGTGCTGACGCGTTGCGAGACCGGCGAAGAGACCGCCGAACCCCTGCTGATCCTGCTGCGCCGCTTCGCCACCGAATCCGCCCGCGAAGAAGCCGCCGCCTTCTGCGAAGAACTGCTCGCCGAGAGCGAAGACGCGCTGGCGGCGTAAGGTCCGAGCGCACAATCTCTCTTTCGTCATTCCGGGCTCGCGCTTCGCGCGCCCCGGAATGACGATATGGTGTTGGATAGTCGCGTCGGCGAATCTAACTACTCGCGGGGCGCCAGCGGCGGCGCTAAGATCGCTTCCAGATGCTCGGGGCGGTCGCGGTTGACGCTGGTGAGATAGTCGTCGGCGACGCTGCGCAGTTTCTTCACCAGCTTCTTTTCGACTGCCGGATTGCTGCGCTCGCCTTCGCGCACGATGGCCTGAATGGCGGCGACGTGATTGGCGATCAGTTCGTCCGGCACCCGCGCCAGATCCGGCGCGTGCTCGATCACCCGGCAAAGGCTCTCGGCCGCCAGCGCTGCCGCCGGAAAGCCGAACGTGACGGCGTCGCCCTTGATGTCGTGGGCGGCGTGAAACAGTTCGTCGCGCGCCGCCTTGGTGACCCCGTTGTTCCGAAGGCCTGCGTGCGCGCTGATCAGCCGGTCGCATTCCTCGTGCATCCAGCTCGAAAATTCACCGGCAAGCCCCGCCAGCGCGGCTTCGGCGCGGCCGATCGGATCGTCGCCTTCGCTGGTCTCGACACGGCGCACGGCGGCGCGCAGCGGATTGGGCTGGGTAATCACCTGGTGATCGGCGTGGGTCTCGACGATGAGGTCGGAACGTTTGTTCGCCATGGGGCCGGTCGCCTTCGCCGTTAGCCGGTGACGCGGGCCTTATCCAGCAGCGACGCCTGCTGGATAACGTCCGCCTGGCCGTGGCCGCGCCGCTCGGGGCCGATATAGCCGCCGGTGTTGCTGCGCCGACGATCCGGGCCGAAGTAGTTACGCGTCTTGATGAAGGGCCGCGGGCTCGCCACCACATTGAGCACCCGCTGATACAACGCCTTAGCGGAGATCGGCTTGGCCAGGAATTCGGTGACTCCGGCGTCGCGCGCCAGCGTCACGCGGCGCTTTTCCGAATGCGCGGTCAGCATGATGATCGGAGCGTAAGGATTGGCTTTGGCGTCCGGCTGGCGGATCATCTGGGCCAGTTCCAGCCCGTCGAAGATCGGCATTTCCCAATCGGTGATGACGATGTCGGGCGCGAAATGCGTGAACATCTCGAGCGCCGTGGCGCCGTCTTCGGCCTCGGAGACTTCGCGCGCGCCGAACGAGTGCAGCAGGGTGCGCAAAATCCGCCGCATGTGCGGATTGTCATCGCAGATCAGGAAGCGCAGCTTGTTGAAATCGATGCGGAACATGACGCAGCCCGGACCGCGCGCCGTGCGCGGATCAACCCGGCGTTAACTGTAAGAATCCGGCGTTAAGGAAGGGTTGAGGCACCGCTACGGCTCGCGCGGGGTGCGGGTTCCGTCCGGCATAGCTCCTATCGCAGGACGCATCTGGCGGCGTAGCCGCCTACCTGTAATGTCGCCGCAACCCGGCCTCGGACGCCGGGTGGGGACGGTCGCAAAGACCGCAGGACAGGAGGAGACCCCAAATGACGACACGCCGCGATTTTCTCATCACCGCAGCAGCCGGCGCGGCTGCGCTCGGCGCCGGCAGCGCCCAGGCTGCGAGCCCGGCAGCGGCGGGCCCGCACCAGATGCCCCGCAATGTCACGCTGCTGGCGATGATGCAGCCCGATGGAAGCGAGACGCTGGGCGTCAAGCTGCCGAACGGCGTCCTCGACGTCGCCGCCGCGTCCAAGGCGCTGAATATGGACGTGCCGCTGACGCTGGAGACGCTGCTCGCCTCGGGGCAGGCCGGCGCGCTCGACAAGCTCGTCGCCGCCGCCAAGGACAACAAGTCCTTCATCAAGGACGAATCGTCGATCAAGTTCGGCCGGCTGTTCACTGATCCGGGCAAGATCGTCTGCGTCGGGCTCAACTACAAGGCACATGCCGAGGAGGCCGGCGAGAAGCTGCCGACCAAGCCGATCCTGTTCAACAAGTACAACAACACGCTGGCGCCGCACGGCACCACCATCAAGCTGCCGCCGCCGTCGGTGTCGACCAAGTTCGACTACGAGACCGAGCTGCTCATCGTCATCGGCAAGACCGCCCGCAACGTCTCCGAAGCCGACGCGCTCAACTACGTCGCCGGCTACGCCATCGGCCACGACTTCTCGGCGCGCGACCTGCAGCTCGAAACCGGCGGCCAGTGGATGGTCGGCAAGACGCTCGACGGCTTCGCGCCGATCGGGCCGTATTTCGTCTCTGCCGATCAGGTCGATCCCAACAACCTGATGGTCGAAACCT
>NZ_BADD01000708.1 GCF_000333455.1 Rhodopseudomonas sp. B29 | reverse complement strand
CCCTAAAAGGCAGGCTGAGCCCGATCGGAATCGATTGCGCGCTCTTAAAGATGACGATCCGCATCGCCATCGAATCGACGACGACCAGATAATAAGCCAGGCCGACCAGTGCCCAGCAGGTGGTTGCGGCGGTGATCCACCAGTTCGGCTTGCGGCCATAAAAACGGTAGATGCCCATCAGGGTCAGGCAGCACGCGAAAATCACCAGTGCGCCGCCGCCGACCAGCGAGGCGCGCGGATCGATCACGCCGCGCAGCCGAATTGCTGCAGGGACTGACCGAGTTCGCTGCGCAATATTTTGGCCTTGGCGAGGGCGCAGCTATCACCCGTGCCCGGCATCGTGACATGCTGCAGCGGGCTCTGCACGCGTTGCAGCGCAGCATGGTTCCCGCCTTACCCGAGGAATTGGTAGCCGAGGAGCTGCGAACCGCCGGCGAGGCGGTGGGGCGGCTGCTCGGTCGGATCGACATCGAGGATGTCCTCGGAGAGATCTTCAGCCGGTTCTGTATTGGTAAATGAGCGGTAAACATTCGTGTTTCACGTGAAACACGGGGGCCGAACTTCGAGCGTTTCACGTGAAACGGCGCTCTTGAATCACCTTCAACCGCCGGGCGGGTTGAGGTAAAAGCGCTCGCATGCGCACTTCTTACGATGTTTTGGTGATCGGCGGCGGCCACGCCGGATGTGAAGCCGCGGCAGCGGCCGCGCGAACCGGCGCGGCGACCGCGCTTGTGACGCATCGCTTCGTCACCGTCGGCGCGATGTCGTGCAACCCGGCCATCGGAGGTCTCGGCAAGGGCCATCTGGTCCGCGAAGTCGATGCGCTGGACGGCCTGATGGGCCGGGCTGCCGATGCCGGCGGCATCCAGTTCCGCATGCTCAATCGCCGCAAAGGCCCGGCTGTGCGAGGACCGCGCGCCCAGGCCGACCGAAAGCTCTACGCGGCCGCGATGCAGGGGGCGATCCGGCAGACCGCCAATCTCGACGTAATCGAGGGCGAAGCCGAGGCCCTTCTGTCGCGTGATGGCCGTGTCACCGGCATTAGGCTTGCCGACGGCCGGGAGTTGGCGGTCGGCGCTGTGGTCGTGACCACCGGGACGTTTTTGCGCGGTCTGATCCACCTCGGTGAGCAGAGCTGGCCTGCCGGGCGGATTGATGAAGCACCGGCGATGGGGTTGTCGAAGTCTTTCGAGGCGCTGGGTTTCGCGCTCGGCCGGCTCAAGACCGGCACACCGCCGCGCCTGGACGGGGGGACCATCGACTGGGGCGCTGTCGAAATGCAGCCGGGTGACGATCCGCCCGAGCCGTTTTCCGTGATGACCAGCACGATCACGACGCCGCAGGTCGAATGCGGCATCACCCGGACCACGCCGGCCACCCATGAGGTGATCCGCGCCAATGTGCATCGCTCGCCGATGTATTCGGGTCAAATCCAGTCGACCGGCCCGCGCTATTGCCCATCGATCGAGGACAAGATCGTCAAGTTTGGCGACCGTGATGGCCACCAGATCTTTCTGGAGCCCGAGGGACTGGACGATCCGACTGTCTACCCCAACGGCATTTCGACCTCGCTGCCCGAAGAGGTTCAGCGGGCGATCCTGGCCACAATTCCGGGCCTCGAGCGCACTGTGATGCTGCGGCCGGGCTATGCGATCGAATACGACCATGTAGATCCGCGCGAGCTCGAGCCGACGCTGCAGACCAAGCGGCTGCGCGGGCTGTTTCTGGCGGGACAGATCAACGGCACGACGGGTTATGAAGAGGCGGCAGCGCAGGGGCTGGTCGCCGGGCTCAACGCCGCGCTATTGGCTGCCGGCGATGACTTGGCGGTGTTCGATCGGGCGGACGGCTATCTCGGCGTGATGATTGACGATCTCGTCACTCGCGGGATTACCGAGCCGTACCGGATGTTTACCTCCCCGGCCCGATATTCGCTTGACGCTGCGCGCCGACAATGCCGACCAGCGCCTGACGGACCGCGGCATCGCGCTGGGCTGTGTCGGCGCGGAGCGGGCAGCATTTCACCGCGCCAAGATGGCGGCGCTGGCGGACGCGAAGACGCTGGCACGGTCTTTGTCGATCACACCGAACGAGGCCGCCAAGCACGGGCTGATGCTCAACCGCGACGGGCAGCGGCGCTCGGCCTTCGACCTCCTGTCCTACCCGGAGATCGAGTTGGCGCAGGTGAGGGAGATCTGGCCCGAGCTTGGGGCCATCTCCCCGGCGATCGCTACTCATGTCGAGAACGACGCCAAATACGCGGTCTATCTGGAGCGCCAGAGTGCCGACGTCGATGCCTTCCGGCGTGACGAGGGCCTGGTGCTAACCGGGATCGACTATGCGACGGTCCCTGGCCTGTCGAACGAGGCCCGCACCCGGCTGCAACGGCACCAGCCTCGCACCGTCGGGCAGGCGAGCCGTCTCGACGGCATCACTCCGGCGGCACTCGGCATTCTGGCGGCCTATCTGCGGCGAGAGGCGAAGAAACCGAAGGTGGTGGCCGAAGGGTAAGGCTGCGACGAGAGTACATGGCGTTTCACGTGAAACGATGCCTCTCGCCGTCATGCCCGGGCTTGACCCGGGCATCCACGGATTGACGTATCCATTGAGAAGAGGTGGACGTCCGGGACAAGCCCCGCCCCGACGGCGAGGTTGGCGTTCTCTCTCCGAGAAAAAGTGGCCGGAATCGCTGCGCGGGAATATATGTGTCGGGCGGCCCATCGTAGGACCAGCACATGCCATCAATTCAACCCCAATGCGCTTACGAAGAAGACCTTGCGGCTGACAAAGCCGCGGCGCTGCGGCTTGCGCCTATTTCACGTGAAACGGAGGCACGCCTCGACGCCTATGTTGCGCTGCTGCAGCAATGGCAGGCTAAAACCAATCTGATCGCGTCATCGACGCTGCCGCAGCTCTGGACCCGGCACATCGCCGATTCGCTCCAGCTAGCCGAGCTGGCGCCGAGCGCACGGCGCTGGCTCGACATCGGCTCGGGCGGTGGTTTCCCGGGTGTGGTACTGGCATGCATTATGGCCGAGCGTGGCGGCGAGGTCGTGCTCGTGGAGCGGATCGCCAAGAAGGCGGCGTTCCTGCGCGAAGCCCTGCGGGTGACGCAAGGGGCAGGCACAGTCATGCTCGCGGACATCGGGGATAATGTGGAGAAAGTCCGGGGCCCGTTCGATTGCATCACCGCGCGGGGCGTGGCTCCGCTACACCAGCTCATCGAT
>NZ_BADD01000709.1 GCF_000333455.1 Rhodopseudomonas sp. B29 | reverse complement strand
AATGCGATCAGCACGACGCCCTGCCAGATCGATCCGGTGGCGATCAGATAGATCGCGACGGGGAGCCAGACGATGCCGGCGCCCACCGCGGGCAGCAGCGACATGAAGGCCATCACCACGCCCCACAGCAGCGCGCCGGAAATGCCGAGGATGTAGAAGATCACGCCGCCGAGTCCGCCCTGGATCAGAGCGATCAGCATGTTGCCCTTGACGGTGGCGCGGATCACCACGGTGAACTTGCCGAGCAGTCTGTTCTCCTGCTCTTCCGGCAGCGGCAGTGCGCGGCGGATCTTGGCGGCGATCCGGTCGCCGTCGCGCAGCAGGAAGAACAACAGATACACCATCACGAACAGGTTGACGGTGAAGTCGACGGTGCTCTGGCCGATGCCAATCGCCTTGCCGGCGAGATACTGGCCGCCCTGAGTCAGAGTGCTCGACAGACGGCTCGGCAGCTCGGAAATACTGCCGATGCCGACTTGCGTCAGCGCGTCGTCGATCCAGTCGGGACGATGCGCCACGATGGTCTGGAAATAGCCGCTGATGTCGATCTGGCCGGATTCGACCCGTCCGTAGAAGCTGGCGGCCTGCTGCGCCAGCGCCAGACCGATCAGTGTCAGCGGCAGGATCACCAACATGACGATCAACAACAACGTCGCCAGTGCCGCCAGATTGCGGCGGCCTTCAAGGTCGCGGCGAAGCACGCGGTTCAGCGGCGCGAACAGGATGGCGATCACCGTGCCCCACAACACCGCGCCATACAGCGGGTACAGCAGCCAGCCGAGAAGGGCGGTCACCACCACCATCAGCAGGATGAAGAACTTATTATCGGGCTGCTGCATCCTTGAAGTTTCCTGCGTCGCGGCGTCGAGGGGGCTTGCCGGAGCCTTTTGAACAACAGCGATCGGCCACGATCGCTCCCACCTTATCGTATAGTCGAGAAAGCCCGGCTGCGGCTCAGATCCTTGCGCGACGGACCCGAACATACAACGCACCTTCGCCGCCATGGCCGAGGTGAGCCTGGTCGAAGCCGACCACGTAGGCGCGGAACTCCGGCAGGCCGAGCCAATGCGGCACCTGACGGCGTAGCACGCCGCGCTCGGAGTCGCCGCTCGCACCCTTGCCGGTGATCACCAGCACGAAGCTGAGCCCGTCGTGACTGGCGCGTTGCAGGAAATGCAGCAGTGCGTGATGCGCACGCGCCTGGGTCATGCCGTGCAGATCGATGCGTGCGTCGATCTGCTTGCGACCGCGCGACAGATGCGAACGCTCGCGCCGGCCCAGCGTCGCCAAAGGTGGCGGCCCAAGGGGCGTCGCCGGCTTCGCCACGCTCTTCGCGGCCGGCTTGACGACGCTTTTGGTCGCGCGGATCGGCGGCTGCGGCGTGGGCGACGGCACACCCGGGTCGGGCACGGCTTCGGCAGCGACCAGCTTTACGCGAGGTCGTCCGCGCAGCGGTTTGACCTGCTTGGCCACGCTCTCCCACAGCGCGCGCTCGTCCTCGCCCAAGGGACGGCGGCGGCGCGACATCGGGGGTTCGGCCGGTGGGAACAGGCGTTTCATGCCGTCAGCGGTGCCGATGATGATGGTGATGCCGGGCGCGGCCGCGATGCGACGGCTGCGCTTTCGGCTTCCCGGCGCTGGTCTGCTGCGGCCGCGATTCGGGCAGCGGCAGCGTGCGGCCGCGCGCCACCGGATCGAGCCCCACCGGCAGCAGCATCCAGAACCGCGCCGGCTGCCGGATGCGTCCGGCGATGGCGCCGGCTTCCGGTCCGGCACCGAAGTACAAATCCGCCCGGGCCGGCCCGACGATCGCCGAGCCGGTGTCCTGCGCGATCATCAGTTGATGAAACGGAGTCTTGGCCTGCGGCGCCTCGATCGGCAGCTCGCCGGCGATGAAGAACGGCGTGCCGTAGGCATGCAGGTTCTTGTCGACGGCGATCGAGCGATTCGGCGTGAGCGGCACGCCCTGTGCACCCACCGCCTCATCGTCTTCCTTCAAATTGAGCTTGCGAAAGAACACGTAGGACCGGTTGGCGCGGCGCAGTTCGTTGGCGCCGTCCGGATTGGCCTCCATCCAGTCGCGGATTCGCTGCATCGACATCTGCTCTTTGGGGACGAGACCGCGCTCGATCAGGATGCGGCCCACCGGCGTATAGGGAAAGCCGTTGTGCGCATCGTAATTGAGTCGGATGACGCCACCGCCGGCGAGCTTGACGCGAGCCGATCCCTGGATCTGCGCGAACAGCAGATCGGTCTGGCTCGCCAGCCAGCAAATCTCCAGGCCGCGGCCCGCAATGGCGCCGTCTTCGATCTGGGCGCGATCGTAGTATGGCACAAGTTTGCGCCGGCCGATCTTGCGATAGACCGCGCCGCCGTTCGGCAGCGGATCGTCCTGTTTGTAGCCGCGGACGAACAGATTGGACGGACGGCGATAGACCGAAACGGTGAACTGATCGGTGCGAACCGTCGAGCCTTCGATCACCGGTTCGTAGTAACCAGTGACGAAGCCATCGGCGTCGCCGAGTTTTGAGATCTGCAGCGCCACGAAGTGACGTTGGAAAAACGCCCGGGCTGCTGCCGTATCGGCGATGTGATCGACACGCGCGGCACGGCACGGTTCGCGCAACGACAGACCGATCGGCTTGGCGGTGTCGTCCTGGGCAAACACGGCGCGGCAGGAGCCACGAAACGTCTTGAAGGCAGCCAGCAGGTCGTCGGCATCCCAGCCGATGACGTCGCTGAAGTTCATCGGCAGATATTGAGCGCCGGGGATCTGCAGCGGCCATTCGGGGTGAAGATGGCGATGACGGGCGACGTGGTGCCAAGCACCGTGGAAATGATTGTGGCGGTGCCGCGCCTGCGCGGCTTCGTGAGGCACAGCCAGACTACTTCCAACCAAGACGATAACGGCCGCGCAGCGCGCGGCCGTGCGGAGCCGAGCGCGCTTTGCGCTACTGGCCGCTGCCGGTGCCAACCAGCTTCCAGTTCGGATCGCGCGAGCCGACATCGCGCGCGAAGGTCCAGACGTCGGTGATATCGGCGACCTTGTCGGGCGTGCCGTCGACGATGGCGCCGGTCTTGTCGCGCGTCACCGAGATCATCTGGGAGACGAAACGCAACGTGATCTGCGCCGAGCGTTCGCGCACCTCGGCGCCGATCAGCTCGGCCTTCTCGATGGCAACGAAGCGAGTCTCGGTCTTGTACTCGTTCTTCTCGCGTTCCTTGATGGCCGCGTCGAAGCTGTCATAGACCTCGTTCGACAACAGATCGCGCAACGCGCGGCGGTCGCCATTAGCGAAGGCGAGCACGATCATCTCGTAAGCGCTCTTGGCGCCGGCGACGAAATGCTGCGCGTCGAAAGACGAGTCCTGCTGCAGGATCGCGTTGAGGCCATGCTCGAGCGGCGAGTTCGGCTCGGCGATGCCCTTCCAGCGATCCGAGGGCGGCAGTACGTCGGCGGTCGGACCGACGGGCGCCTGATCGATGACGCTGCCCGGCATCGACACCACGTTGGTGTCCTGCTTGCCGGGCACCATGTCACGCGCGGTCGCCCGATCGAACGGCGGGCGTTCGCTGCCGGTGCGTTGGCCGAGCACATTGCGCAGACGCAGGAAGATGAACACCGCAAGCGCCAGGAAGATGATGGTGTAAATATCCACGTCGCATTCACTTTCTGATCGGGGCCGACCCGGCCTGCGCGAGCTTCGCCGCTGCGATGAGGCGAGTATCGGCGCGCAAGGCCAGCCTCTATCCATTTAGTCACGAAGCCGGCCGCGCCAATGCCGCGTTTTGGCACAGCTTGGCGAATCGGCAAACCCGAAGCTGGTCTTTGGGCCCAACGGGGCCGGGATTGTACGCCCTTCGGGCCCAACTGGGAACCGAAGCCTTGGCCGGTGTCGGCGCCTTGCCTTGACGGGCTGTGATTAAGGAACCTCTAAAAGAGCCCCGTGTGCGCCGAGCGTCGACCTTGTGGACGGCCCGGCGGCTATGATAGCCACGCCCGAACATTGTTCCTGCCCTGCGCGAGAGGGCCCGAGGTCCAGAGGGCCGAGGCCGGCCGCGCGTCCTGACCAAAGCTCCAGGAGACATATCGATGACCAACGGTAACGGCGCGCCGCCAGAGGGCGGAGCTCCCCCGCAACTCAACGTGCTGGCGCAGTACACCAAGGACCTGTCGTTCGAGAACCCGAACGCGCCGGGCTCGCTGGCACCCCAGCAGCAGCAGCCGGCGATCAACATTCAGATCAATGTCGGTGCCAACAAGCTGTCGGACACCGAATACGAAGTGACGCTGTCGATCGAAGGCAAGGCCGAATCCGGCAGCACCGTGATGTTCAGCTTCGAGCTGGCCTATGCGGGCGTGTTCCGCATCCTCAACGTGCCGGAAGAAAACCTGCACCCGCTGGTCATGATCGAATGCCCGCGGCTGCTGTTCCCGTTCGCCCGCGAGATCATCGCGAGCGCGGTTCGCGACGGCGGCTTCCCGCCGCTGATGCTCGATCCGGTCGATTTCGTTGGCCTGTATCGCCAGAACCTCGAGCGCGCCCAGCAGGGCCAGCCGAGCTGAGGGCTACATCTCTCTGCGAATTCGCCGAGTTCAATTTTCTCTACGTCGTGGCCGGGCTTGTCCCGGCCATCCACGCTTTTAAAGCCATTGATACAGCAAGACGTGGATGCCCGGGACGAGCCCGGGCATGACGGCGTGGGGATATTGCTGCCGATCACTCGCCGGACGCGTACTCTTTCCAGATCGCCTTATCGCCCATGGTGGCGATGAAGGCGCGGTGGGCTTCGAGATCGATCTCGCTGACGCGAGCGGCGAGCGGCGAGGGCCGCTGGCGGCGCGGCGTGTCACCGATCTGGCCTGCCCGCTCGACCGGCACGTCAGCCAGGATGAGTTGCGACTGCCGGGCCCCGATCAGGTCGATATAGACTTCGGCCAAAAGTTCGGCGTCGAGCAACGCGCCGTGCTTGGTGCGGCGCGAATTGTCGATGGCGTAGCGCGAGCACAGATCGTCGAGCCGGTTCGACACGCCCGGATGTTTGCGGCGCGCCAGCAGCAGCGTGTCGACCAGCCGCTCGCGCGCGATCGCGGTGCGCGGCAGCCGCGCCAGCTCGGCATTGATGAAGCCGATGTCGAACGACGCGTTGTGGATCACCAGCGGCGCATCGCCGATGAACTCCAGAAACTCGTCGGCCACCTGAGCGAACAACGGCTTGTCGGCGAGAAATTCCGTCGACAGGCCGTGGACCGCGAAGGCCTCCGCCGGCATGTCACGCTCGGGATTGATGTAGCGGTGAAACGTCAGGCCGGTCGGCATCCGGTTGAAGATCTCGATACAGCCGATTTCGACCAGCCGATCGCCGCGCAGCGGATCGAGGCCGGTGGTTTCGGTATCGAGAACGATTTCACGCATCTTGGATCGAGGCCACCATCATGACTGGCGCCGGCCGAATCATTGCCGCCGCTGCGGCATCTTAGCAGCCGCATCGAGGATTTCCCGGATCCGCAGCCGCACCGGGTCGAGCCCGAATGACGTATCCACCAGGAAATCAGCGCGCTTGCGCTTTTCGGCATCGGGCATCTGCCGCGCCAGAATAGCGTCGAGCTTCTCGGCCGTCATGTTGTCGCGCGCCAGGATGCGTTCGCGCTGAGCCTCGGGCGAGGTCGTGACGACGACCACCGCGTCGACCCGCGTTTCGCCGCCGGTTTCGAACAGCAGCGGCACATCGACGACCGCGACCGGTGCGCCCGAGCTTTCCGCATCTTCGAGAAAGCGCTGCTGATGCGCACGCAGCATCGGGTGCACGATGCCCTCGAGCCGCTTCATCGCAGCAGGATCGTGCACGACCTTGGCCGATAGCAGACCGCGATCGACTTTGCCCTCCCGCGTCGTGCCCGGAAACGCCGCTTCGATCACCGGGACAGCTTCGCCTTCATAGACTTTATGCACCGTGGCATCGGCGTCGTAGACCGGCACGCCGGCCTCGGCGAACAGCTTCGCGGTGGTGGATTTTCCCATCCCGATCGAGCCGGTGAGCCCAAGTATCAGCATCGCGCGCGCCTCGCTGACGACATTGCCGGCCTAGAAGGCCAGAAGTTTCTGGCTACGCAGAAATTCGAGCAAGGGCAACAGCGGCAGGCCCAGAATAGTGAAGTGATCGCCATGAATGCCGGCGAACAGATGCACGCCCAGCCCCTCCACCTGATAGGCGCCGACACTCGACGTCACCTTGTCGCCGGCTTCATCGAGGTATGCCGAGATCTCCGCATCCGACAGCGGCCGCATCGTCATGCGGGCAATCGACACATCTGAAAATACAGCGACGCCGTTGCGCGCCAGAGCGACAGCCGAATGCAGCTCGTGGCGGCGACCGGCGAGTTCGCGCAATTGTTTGGCGGCCTCGTCGCGGCCAGCGGGCTTGTTGAAGCCACGGGCGCCGAGCGCCAGCGTCTGGTCGGCGCCGAGCACGAGCCGGCCCGGATGATGATTCGATACCGCAATGGCTTTTTCGCGTGCCAGAAGCGCGGCGATTTCGCCAGGCGCGACCAGGCCAGAGGCTTTGGCAATGCCGCGCTCGTCGATATCGGCGGGAATCGCCTCGAACGGAATACCGGCCGCACCGAGCACGGCCTGGCGCGCGCTGCTTTGCGACGCCAGCACCAGTGGCTGCGGCCCGAGCCACAGCGTCATTCCGCTGTCCTCTGACGCTGTCGATCGGCGAGGAGTTTCATGATCGCGGCCGCGGTCTCTTCGATCGAACGGCGAGTGACGTCGAGCAGCGCCCAGCCGTATTTGGCGCTGAGCTTGCGCGCCATCAGTACCTCGTCGGTCACCGACTGCCGGTCCACATAGGTGTCGTTGCCATTGCCGGCGCCGAGACTCAGAAGGCGATTCTGCCGAACCTGAATCAGCCGCTCCGGCGAAGCATGCAGGCTAACGACCAGCGGCTTACTCAGCGTTTCCAACTCGGACGGAATCGGAATGCCGGGGACCAGCGGGACATTGGCGGTGCGGATGCCGCGATTGGCCAGATAGATCGACGTCGGCGTCTTGGACGTGCGCGAGACGCCGACCAGAACGACGTCGGCCTCTTCGAGGCCTTCGGTGTGCTGGCCGTCGTCATGCATCATCGAATAATTCAGCGCGTCGATGCGCTGGAAATATTCGGCGTTGAGCGTGTGCTGGGCGCCGACGCGGCCGGTGGTGGAAGCACCGAGATAGGCCTCGAACAGCTGCATCACCGGGCCGATGATCGACAGACTCGGGCAGTTGATCTCCTGGCACTCGGCCTCGAGCCGCGACACGAGTTCACTCTCGAGCAGCGTGAACAGCACGATGCCAGGCGATTCCTCGATCTCCTGCAGCACGCGGTCGAGCTGCTTCTGGCTGCGCACCAGCGGATAGACGTGCTCGACCGGGCTGACATTGGCGTATTGCGCCGCCACCGCGCGGGACACCGTAATCAGCGTTTCACCGGTCGAGTCGGAGACCAGATGAAGGTGAAAATAGCTGCCTTCGGTCAGCATCATGACCCTGTGTATCCTGTGAACAGCGGGGCGAGCGCCGCCTGATCGCAGCCCCGGCGGCGCTGTGGTCGGGATAACCCGGTTTTTTCTTCACAGGCCTCGGGTGAGGAAGGCATCGCGGGAGTAGGAGTGAGGTTAGCGGGATCGTGTGGATTTGTCTCTTGATAATGCGGCCGGTATCGCAAGCAAGCCGCGGTGGCACAGCGACTGTAGTCCGATCTGGAGGAATCGAGAGCGTGCCTGTGCAAATGTGAGTCGCACGGGGATAATCGGAGAAGCGAATTGAATCGCCTCAATCCACGGCCACTTAGACTCAAACCTTAAGAATCTATAAATATTGTTTAGAGAAGGGGCGCTTGCGGAAAAGTCCGTTCTGGCTCATTCGATCAATGCACGAGGCTGGTGAACGGTTCCTTACGCGATCCTCGTCCGGCGCAGCGATGGAATACGCGTATGTTCGAGTGGGTCTACGTCTACCCTTGGGTGAAGGCGCTGCACGTCATCGCCGTGATCTCCTGGATGGCCGGCATGCTCTACATGCCGCGGCTGTTCGTGTATCACTGCTCGGCCGAGGTCGGATCGGTGCAGTCCGAGACCTTCAAGGTGATGGAGCGCCGGCTGTATCGGGCGATTATGAACCCGGCCATGATGGTGGCCTGGGTCGCTGGTCTGACGATCGCCTGGCAGCAGTCCTACTTTGCCGTGCCCTGGTTTCATCTCAAACTGGCGGCCGTCGTGCTGATGACCATCATCCACGTCATGCTGGGCCGTTACGTGCGCGATTTCGCCGCAGACAAGAACCGGCACACGCATAAATTCTATCGAATTATCAATGAGATACCGACTATTTTGATGATCGGCGCGGTCATCTTCGTGGTCGTCAAGCCGTTTTAGTGCAAGGAAAAGCAGCGACGGAGCCCAAGCGAGCAGCTTGCGAAGCGTCCGGCGATTTTCTATAGTCGTCGTGTCCCACCTAAAGCAGGCGAATGTGGTTGCGATCCGGTCTGATTGAACCGGCCGCCGCATCGGGTTGAAGCCTCTCTGCACCTTCCTTGCTCAAGACGGCGTCGACTCGAAGACCCGCGGACCTTCTGTTGTTTCTAGGCCGCGCTGTCTTCCGTCTCCCAATCCCCCTCTCTCTTCGACTTCCACAGGACGACCCCCATGCGGGAAATGAAACTACAAGACCTCAAGGCCAAGACGCCGGGCGAACTCGTGTCGTTCGCCGAAGAGCTGGGGGTTGAGAACGCATCGACGATGCGCAAGCAGGAGCTGATGTTCGCCTGCTTGAAGCAGCTGTCGGCGCGCGAAACCGACATCATCGGCGAAGGCGTCGTCGAGGTGTTGTCCGACGGCTTCGGCTTTCTGCGCTCGCCGGACGCCAACTACCTGCCGGGCCCGGACGACATCTATGTCTCGCCGTCGCAGATTCGCCGCTTCGGCCTGCGCACCGGCGACACTATCGAGGGCCACATCCGCAGCCCGAAGGAAGGCGAACGCTATTTCGCGCTGCTCAAGGTCAACACGCTGAACTTCGAGGATCCCGAGAAGTCCAAGCACAAGGTCAATTTCGACAATCTGACGCCGCTGTTTCCGGACGAGCGCTTCCGGCTCGAGATCGACGATCCGACCCGCAAGGATCTGTCGGCCCGCGTCATCGACATCGTGGCGCCGATCGGCAAAGGCCAGCGCGCCCTTATCGTGGCGCCGCCGCGCACCGGCAAGACGGTGCTGATGCAGAACATCGCACACTCGATTACCGCCAACCATCCCGAGTGCTATCTGATCGTGTTGCTGATCGACGAGCGGCCCGAAGAAGTCACCGACATGCAGCGTTCGGTGAAGGGCGAGGTGATCTCCTCGACCTTCGACGAGCCGGCGGTGCGCCACGTCCAGGTCGCCGAGATGGTGATCGAGAAGGCCAAGCGCCTGGTCGAACACGGCCGCGACGTCGTCATCCTGCTCGACTCGATCACACGCCTGGGCCGCGCCTACAACACGGTGGTGCCGTCCTCCGGCAAGGTGCTGACCGGCGGCGTCGATGCCAATGCGCTGCAGCGGCCCAAGCGATTCTTCGGCGCTGCGCGTAACATCGAAGAGGGCGGCTCGCTGACCATCATCGCCACTGCGTTGGTCGACACCGGCTCGCGCATGGACGAAGTGATCTTTGAAGAGTTCAAGGGCACGGGTAACAGCGAACTGATCCTCGACCGCAAGGTCTCGGACAAGCGCACCTTCCCGGCGATCGACATCTCGCGCTCCGGCACCCGCAAGGAAGAGCTGATTACCGATCCGCAGGTGCTGAAGAAGATGTACGTGCTGCGCCGCATCCTGAACCCGATGGGCACCATGGATGCGATCGACTTCCTGCTCGACAAGCTGCGCAACACCAAGAGCAATTCCGAGTTCTTCGACTCGATGAACACTTGATCCGGCTTCTTGCCGATCAGCGAAAGGGCGCCCATTGCGGCGCCCTTTTTGTTTGCGTTCGACAAGACGGCTCGGCAAAGACAGCGCCATGCATCCGCGCGATCAGACGATCTTTGCACTCGCCACTGGGCCGCTGCCGTCGGCGATCGCGGTGGTGCGGATCTCGGGGCCGCGCGCCGGCGAGGTGCTGATCGCGTTGATCGGATCATTGCCGGCGCCGCGCTTTGCCAAGCGGGCGGTACTACGTGGCGCTGATCAGCAGCCGATCGATGACGGTTTGGCGCTGTGGTTTCCGGCGCCGCACAGTGCGACTGGCGAAGACGTTGCTGAACTCCACATCCATGGCAGCCGGGCCGTGCTCGCGGCACTGATCGTGAGATTGTCCAGCTTCGCGGATGTCCGCGCGGCCGAGCCCGGCGAATTCACCCGGCGAAGTTCGAGGACGGGCAGCTCGATCTCACCGAGGCT
>NZ_BADD01000710.1 GCF_000333455.1 Rhodopseudomonas sp. B29 | reverse complement strand
GCAAGAGCTGAACTCGATGCGCTAACGCACCAAATGCGGCAAGTGCGCAAAGCCCATTGTGGAGACGGACGATCTCTCTTTTGCTCCAAGAAAGTTGGGGTGTATCGCTACCGGCATCCGTTAACTGACGCCGTGTCGTACCAAGCCGCCCTCGCCGAGATCGAAGATACAGTTAAGTCGATGATAAAGAAGGACGGCGGAGCCGTCTTGGCCACGACGAACTGGACCGTCAACGATTCCGTCAGCGAAGGAAAGAAGATGGTCCGTGACTTTTCCAAGTTGATGTTGCGCGCATTCAACGCGGAGGCGGACAATCTCGTTCGAGGCATGAAGCCATTTAAGCTCGATAGCGCACTCGATCGTTTGGCCAAGACCTCCGAAACGATCGCGCGCCTCGGCCAGACGATGAATATCAGCATTTCCCCCAACTACTATCAACTGCGTGTCCGCGAATTGGAATTGACGTCTGACTTTCTTGCGAAGCAGGCCGAAGAGAAGGAGATTGAACGCGCGGAGCGTGACCGAATGCGGGAGGAACGCAAAGCGCAGCAAGAGATCGAGCGCGAGCGCGGGAGGCTCGAGAAAGAACGACAACACTATGAGAACGCTCTCAACTCACTTGTTGCGAATGGCGATGAAGCCGGCGCAACACGCCTTCGTGAGCAGATGGACGATGTCGATCGTGCTCTGGCGAGCGTTGACTATCGTGCGGCAAATATTCGTGCGGGGTATGTTTATGTCATTTCGAATATCGGCTCATTTGGGGAGCGCATGGTCAAGATTGGAATGACACGGCGTTTGGATCCGATGGATCGGATTCGCGAACTAAGCGACGCTTCGGTCCCATTCAATTTCGATGTTCACGCGCTCTTCTTTTCAAAGGACGCAGTTAGTATTGAGACGGAGATGCACGCCAGATTGGCTGCCATGCGAGTGAACACGATCAATCGACGGCGCGAATTCTTTCGAGCGACGCCATCGGAAGTAAAAGTTCATCTAGGTGAGCTTACGGGCGAACTCCTGGAATTTACTGAGCTTCCTGAAGCATTGGAGTATCGCCAAAGCCTACTTGCCGGTGCTCAAGCCGCTGTTGTCGGGCCAAGATAGCAACTGTGGGCCTTGCGCCACCGCCCGAGATTTATCGATCAAACGTCGAATTTCCGGCAGACGACCATGCCATGCCGAAAGCCCCTGTTCTTTACGGTCCATGCCCGCGATGCCGTCCGCGAACGAGAACTGGACGTCACGTGGGTAGAGAGGACGGTTTGGGAGCCGACTTGGAGCCAGCCAGACCCCAACGGAAAGGGCGTCGAACGCCGATTTCGCGCCATTCCTGAGTTTGGAGGGCGCATCCTTCGGGTCGCATGCTTGGAAACTGCCGATGAAATGCGTATCCTGACGGTGTTCTTCGACAGAAAAGCGCGAGAACCCCGATGAAACCGACGATCAAATATCAGGCAGAAGACGACGCTGCCTATATCCGGCTTTCCAACGATCGCATCCAGGAAAGCGAGGAGGTCGCGCCGAATATCATCTTCGACTATGACGCCGAGGGTCGCATCGTCGGGATCGAACTCCTCAAGGCGAAGGCTTTGTTGTCCGCAGAGCTTCTGGCGGAAGCTGCTTAAGGCGCCGTCCTCGGTTCGCTGGTCTGGTGCTCGGGGACGTGACTCAGAAATCGAGACTGCCCTAGTTCGGGAGTGCGACCAGCCCGCTGCTCGCCCCTTTCCTGTAACATGTTACATTGCATCCATGCCCACCCAACCTAAAAAGCCGGCCCCCAAATCCCCCGCGAGCGCATGGCGTCGCGGCGAGAACGGTTGCGAGCGCTGGGGTTGCGGCCGGTGCAGCATTGGGTGCCCGACCTGCGCGAACCCAAGGTGTTGGCCGAAATCCGTCGCGAGGGCGCGATGATGGCCCAGCACCCGGACAACGATGCGCTCGATGATTGGCTCGACAAGGTCCGCGATCCGGCAGATTGAGCATGAAGCGGGGCGACGTGGTTCTGCTTGTCGCATCGGGCGATCTCGGCAATCCGCGTCCCGGCGTCGTCGTTCAGGCCGACGAGCTCGGCGATAGCACGACGTCGATCCTAATTTGCCCGATGTCATCCGATCTGTCCGAGTTCCGGCGGACCCGTCCGATCGTTGAGCCCAGCCCGGACAACGGCTTGCGTGCTCGCTCCCAGATCATGACCGACAAGCTCAGCGCGCTCCGTCGTGATCGCGTCAGGCAGGTGATCGGCACACTGGACGCGGCGATTCTGGAGCAGCTCGATACCACGCTGCTTGTCGTGCTTGGCCTTGCGCGCTGAACTATCGTGTAGCCGATCTGCGCGCCTCGCGCGCTGATACTGCCGATCGGAACGACTGATTCGTCGTTACCGCGCAGCGGGAGAATGGCGGCTCACATCGACGACGGCGTCTCCGCTTCCCGTCCCTCCGCATAGATATCCCACACCGCGATGAACATCGCGGCGATCACCGGGCCGAGCACGAAGCCGTTGAGGCCGAACACTTCGATGCCGCCGAGGGTGGAGATCAGCACGACGTAGTCCGGCATCTTGGTGTCCTTGCCGACGGATGGACGCCGACGCCCTCGCCGGAGCCGCGAATGAACGGGCCCTCGGTCGGGCCGAGCCGCGACGCGCCACCGCCTTGTGCTCGCGGGTCCATTTGAACACGCTCTCGGCGCCGGGATCGCCCTCGATCATGCGCTCGTAGTCGTCG
>NZ_BADD01000711.1 GCF_000333455.1 Rhodopseudomonas sp. B29 | reverse complement strand
CGATCTGCGGCTTGACCTGATCGAAGCTCGGCGGCTTGCGGTTGCGCTTCTCTTCGACCTTGAAGCCGAGATCCTTCGCGGCCTGGTCACCGATCGCCCGCATAGGAGTGCACCAGCGCGCGCAATTTGCCGAGGCCGTTCTGCCGGCTGCCGTCGATCGCCGCGATGAAGCCGTCGACCTGCTCCTGCCCCAGCGCCCAGCATTCGAACAGGATGTCCTCCTTGCTGCGGAAGTAGTTGTACAGCGCCGGCTTGGTGATGTTCAGCCGCTCGGCGACCTCGTTGAGCGTGGCGCGATGATAGCCCTGCTCGAGAAACAATTGCACGGCCGTGCGCAGCACCGCCTCGCGCTTTTCGTCGCGGGCGCGGCGGCGGTTCTCGAACGGCATCCAGGGCGAGGTCGTGTCGTTGGCGGGGCGTCCGTCCATCATGCATCCGTGAAACGGGGCCGATTGACTCCGGCGCCGACGGCTTATATTACTCACGGGTAATAAAAAGTCCAACGAGTAAGATTGGGAGAGAAACAGATGGCGTCACCCGTTTACGTCGCCGGCGTCGGCATGATCCCGTTCATGAAGCCGGGCGCCAGTGAGCCCTATCACCTGATGGGCGCCGAGGCGGCGCGCCGCGCGCTCAGCGATGCCGGCATCGGCTACGACGCCATCGAGCAGGCCTTCGTCGGCTACGTCTACGGCGACTCAACCTGCGGCCAGCGCGCGCTGTATCAGGTCGGCATGACCGGCGTGCCGATCGTCAACGTCAACAACAACTGCTCCACCGGCTCGACCGCGCTGTATCTGGCGCGGCAGGCGATCGCCTCGGGCGCGGCGGATTGCGTGCTGGCGCTCGGCTTCGAGCAGATGAAGCCCGGCGCGCTCGGCTCGGTGTTCGTCGATCGCCCCAGCGCGTTCGAAGACTTCGACGCCGCCGCCGACGCGCTGATCGACGCGCCCGGCATTCCGCTGGCGCTGCGTTATTTCGGCGGCGCTGGCCTCAGCCACATGCAGAAGCACGGCACGCCGCTGTCGTCCTTCGCCAAGGTGCGCGCCAAGGCGAGCCGTCATGCGGCGAAGAACCCGCTGGCGCTGTTCCGCAAGGAACTCAGTGCCGACGACGTGCTGAACGATCAGGTGATCTGGCCCGGCGTGATGACGCGGCTGATGGCCTGTCCGCCGACCTGCGGCGGCCCGGCCGCCCGTGCTGGTGTCGGAAGCCTTCGCCAAGAAGCACGGCCTCGCTACCAACGTCCGCATCGCCGCGCAGGCAATGACCACCGACACGGCCTCGACGTTCGAGGCGCACGACATGATGCGGGTGTCGGCTACGACATGGCGGGTGCGGCGGCCAANCAAGGGTACGAGCAGGCCGGCGTCGGCCCTAGCGACATCGACGTCGTCGAGCTGCACGACTGCTTCGCCCACAACGAGCTGATCACCTACGAGGCGCTCGGCCTGTGCCCCGAAGGCGGCGCCGAGAAATTCATCGACGACGGCGACAACACCTATGGCGGCAAGTTCGTCACCAATCCTTCGGGCGGCCTGCTGTCGAAGGGTCATCCGCTCGGCGCCACCGGCCTCGCGCAGTGCTACGAACTGACGCGGCAGCTTCGCGGCACGGCCGAAGCGACGCAAGTGGACGGCGCCAAGCGCGCGCTGCAGCACAATCTCGGCCTCGGCGGCGCCTGCGTCGTCACGCTGTACGAACGCGCCTGAGCGTCGTCATGGTCGATCAATCCGCTGTCGGTCACCGGTTCACGCCGGTGACAGCCGCTGTCGAGCCCGGTCGTCTGCGCTACTTCTTCGAGACGCTGGGCGAGACCAATTCGCTGTATCGCGACGCCGCAGCCGCCAAGGCCGCTGGCTATAAGGGCATCCCGATCCCGCCGACCTATCTGTTCTGCCTGGAGATGCTCGACAACGAGAAACCGTTCGAGTTTCTCACCGCGCTCGATATCGATCTCGGACGCGTGCTGCACGGTGAGCAGAGCTTCACCTATCACGCCCCCGTCGTGGTCGGCGACACGCTGACGTTCCAGTCCAGCGTCGCGAGCGTAGCCGAGAAGAAAGGTGGCGCGCTGACGCTGATCGGCGTCAACACCACTGTCACCAATCAGCACGGCGTCCATGTAGCCGATACGGCCCGGACGATCGTCGTTCGCAACGGGTGAGCGCCATGACCGACACGAAAGCAGCAGCGGTCGGCGACCGCGTCGTGCACAAGCAATTTCCGGCGATCAGCCGGCATCGGCTGGCGTTGTATTGCGGCGCCTCGGGCGATCACAATCCGATCCACGTCGATATCGACTTCGCCAAGGCGTCGGGATTTCCCGACGTGTTCAGTCACGGCATGCTGGTGATGGGCTATCTCGGCCAGGCGCTGAGCGACGCGTTTCCGCCGAGCCGCATCCGCAGCTTCTCGACGCGCTTCGCGGCGATCACGCAAGTGGGCGCGGAGCTGACCTGCGAGGGCACCGTCGCCGAGCTGTTCGAAGCCGGCGGCGAACGCTGCGCCCGCATCGCGCTGACCACCAAGGACCAGCACGGCGAGACCAAACTCGCCGGCGAAGCCGTGGTCGCTTTGTAAATGTACCCATCCGTCATGCCCGGGCTCGTCCCGGGCATCCACGTCTTCTGCGCCTCACGGCCCAAGGCGTGGATGGCCGGGACGAGCCCGGCCATGACGAGCCAATACTAATAAGTTGAGGGAATCCCATGGCCAAACTGCAAGGCAAGGTGGCGCTGGTCACCGGATCGGGCCGCGGCATCGGCCGCGCCATCGCGCTCAAGCTCGCGTCCGAAGGCGCGCGCGTCGTCGTCAACGATCTCGACGCCGAACCCGGCAATGCCGTCGCCGCCGAGATCAAGGCGATGGGCAGCGACGCTATCGCCATCAATGGCAGCGTGTCGGAGCCCGGCTTCGCCGATCGCTTCGTCGGCGCGGCGGTGGAGCAATTCGGCGGGCTCGACATCATCGTCAACAACGCCGGCTACACTTGGGACTCGACGATCCAGAAGATGACCGACGAGCAGTTCCAGGCGATGCTCGACGTGCATCTGGTGGCGCCGTTCCGCATCCTGCGCGCGGCTGCCGAGCCGATCCGGATCTTCGCCAAGAAGGAAGCCGAGGCCGGCCGCGAAGTGTTCCGCAAGGTGGTCAACATTTCGTCGATCGCCGGGCTCTACGGCAATGCCGGACAGGCGAGCTACTCGTCCGCCAAGGCGTCGTTAGTTGGGCTGACGCGGACACTGTGCAAGGAATGGGGCCGCTACAAGGTCAACGTCAATTGCGTCGCCTTCGGCCTGATCAACACCCGCCTCACCCAACCGATCGAGACCCAGCAAAAGACCATCGACGTCGCCGGCCGCGACATCAAGGTCGGGGTGCAGCCGCAGATGCTCGACGCCATGGCGCGGATGATCCCGCTCGGCCGTGGCGGCACGCCCGAAGAAGCCGCCGACGCCGTGTATTTGTTCTGCAGCCCTGAATCGAACTACATCAGCGGCCAGGTGCTGGTCTGCGGTGGCGGGTTGATCCTTTAAGGCTACGCCGCGGTCAGCGCAAAGATGAGTCGGAGGATAGGATGAGTTGGGTGCTGTCGGAACGACGGGGCGCGGTCGCAGTGCTCACGCTCAATAATCCTGCGCAGTACAACGCGATGCGCCGAGGCCTGCTCGGCGATCTCGGGAATGCGCTGAACGCCGCGTTCGCCGACGAGGCGGTGCGGGCGATCCTGCTCACCGGCGCCGGAAAAGGCTTCTGCGCCGGCGCCGAGCTCGGCAACGGCGACACGTTCAGCGCCGGTGCCAACGTGGCGCCGTGGATGCGGGCCGAGCTGAGCCCCGTCATCGAGTCGATGCGCAATGCCGAGAAGCCAATCGTCGTTGCGGTTAACGGCGCTGCTGCGGGCGCCGGTGTCGGCCTGGCGTTGGCCGGCGATATCGTGTTGGCGGCGCGCTCGGCCAAGTTCGTGCTGAGCTTCGCGCGGCTCGGGGCCGCGCTCGATGCCGGCACTTCCCTGTTTCTGCAACGCTCGATCGGCGTCGCCCGTGCCCGCGCTCTCGCACTGCTGGGTCGGCCGCTGACGGCCGAGCAGGCCGAACAATCGGGACTGATCTTCCAGACCGTCGACGACGCGCGCTTGATGGATGAAGCGATGGCGATCGCCGAGCAGCTCGCCGCGGGGCCGCCGATCGGCCTAGGCCTCATCAAGCGTCAGATCGAAGCAGCCTGGGATGCACCACTCGCCGCCACGCTCGACAGCGAGGCGGAATGCCAAGGACGGGCGTTCGTCACCGAAGACCTGCGCGAAGGCGCGGCCGCGTTCGTTGAGAAGCGGCCCCCTCAATTCAAAGGGCGGTGACGTCGTACGTCGAGGTTCATGTATCTCCTCGGCCGCCGCGCCGATCCGGAACCCCTCGCGAACCGTCAGCATGTGGCGAGGTGGAGGGGGCTCTGGCTGGGGCGGGAGGGTACTCAGCCAGCAGCCAACCGGATCGAACCTATTGAAATTATTGCGTTTCTATTCGCGACACAGGGCGTGTGTAGCATCCAGGTGTAGCATCAGCAAGTCCCGTGGCGGGACGAGCGGAAAGGCGCAGGCGCCCTGTGTCCCTACAGGCATGGGACTACGCCGACCTCGCTCGATCTTGATTGCACGGTCGAGTCCGGGAAACAACATCCGGCTGCCGACCTCGAATTGAACGATTCAAGGCCGATAGGCGTACCGGCCCCTCACGGCTTCATCGCCATCCTCCTCAGACGGGACCTGAAGCCTGGCGCAACCGTCCAGGGTGGCCACAATAGCCATCGGGCAGCGATGTCTCGCCGCGCGCCTTTCAAATGGAAATGTGGACAGTGCCAACGCGCGATTTTCGCAGGCGGCAGTGTAGGCACCAGAGTGGGCGGTAATTTCGCCGACGCCCCCGTTACATACCCCCTTTTGTAACGCTCAAAGTCAGAAAAGTAACGCCTAAAGTCAGAAATTTCGGCCGACTCGGCGACTCGATTTAAGCGTTTCCAAACTCTGCATTAAGCGTTTCCAAACTCGACACCAGCGTTACCAACGGTCGCGCCATGTAGCTCGCGGTTCTCCGACACACGGAAGCGACCTGCCGATATTGAGTGTCGGTCGCTACGGCGGCGGGCTAAGCCCACCCTCAGGGCCATTGGGGTGGGACATGTCCGCTTCTGGCCCTAAGCGGACGCTCAGCAAACAGATCACCCGGACCGGTGAGACAGATCCACTCGGCGATTTTCGATGGCCTCTACCCACCAGTGCCGTCGTAGGAGTCTGTTTCGATCAACGTTCTTCGTTCGCATCTCTCCATTGCCCGGACGGTTCGAGACTCGGCGCCGCCTATCTCGGTAAGAGATGAAGTATGCCTCTCGACGTCGCCAATATCTCCACAGCCGGGCGATGTTCGGGATTCCGCTAGGTATCGGACAAGCAAGGTCGTCACGCTGCGCGGCCGCAACGGCATGGGGATTACGACGACGGTGCGGAAGATCTGCTAATGCCGATCTGGAAAGCCAGCCCAGCGCGCGCGGATAGGTTTCTCGGCGTCGGCTGACCGCACACGCCCGCGGACGCAGATCAACTTGGCTCAACGCGTCCGCGCCCTTCCTCATCTCTTGCGCGGTGAGCGTCGTTGGCGGCCGGCCTTGGCGGCGACGGTCGTGAAGATCTGGCCGCCGGTGATCATTTCGATCTCCGAGGCGGGCAGCGGCTTCTGGCATTCGGACGACGGGTTGAGCCAGAAGTTCGAGCCCGGCAGCATTGCGAACAGGTCTTCGGCGACCGCGCCGAGACAGCTCTCCGGCTCCTTGACGTATTCGGAGATGCGCGATTTCGAGGTGAAGGCCGGGTGCCAGCGCAGGCCCTGGAATTCGACGGTGGCGACGTTGATGGTCTCCTGCGGCTGCAACGCGCGGCTCTCACCCGGCGCGACCGGCACGTCGGGCACCAGGATGTAGATCTCGGTTTTCAGGAGTGCCTGATAGAACGCCGGTGCGGCGTCGGCATCTCTGGCAGCCGCCTGCATCAGCGCTTCGAGTTTGTTCTGCGGTTCGAACACGGCCGTCCTCCCTGCTGATATGCGATGTGGCTGATCATTCGGTCTCGCGCAGCGCGCGATAGATCATGTTGCGCGACACGCCGAGCTTGCGCGCCGCTTTGCTGACATTGTTGCCCGCTTCGGCGTAGGCACTGAGGAGTTGCGTGCGCTGCAACTCGCGGAGCCCGCGCTTGAGCCCGCCGCTACTCGGCGCATTTGGAGACAATCCCTTGGTCGCGAGGTCGCCTAGCGCCGCCTTGACCGCCGCCTCGCCGATCAGACCGCCTTGTTCGGCGAGCGACAGCCGCGACAGCATGTTGCGCAATTGTCTGATGTTGCCGTCCCACTGCAGCTCGGCCATCCGCTCGATCGCGCCCGGCGTCAGCCGCGCCGATGGATCGATCTTGGCCATCACATGCCTGGCGATATCGGCGAAGTCGGAGCGTTCGCGCAGCGGCGGCAGCGTCACTTCCAGCGTGTTCAAACGAAACAGCAGATCGGAGCGGAAGCGGCCCTTGGCGATCGCCTCGTCGAGATCCGCATTGGTGGCGGACACCAGCTGGACATCGACCTTGCGCTTGGCACCGCCGACCGGACGCACGGTCCAATCGTCGAGGAAGCGTAGCAGCACGGCTTGCAGCGACACCGGCATGTCGCCGATCTCGTCGAGAAACAGTGTGCCGCCGTCCGCCTCCTTGAACAGTCCGACCGATCCGCCTTTGCGCGCACCGGTGAACGAGCCCTCGGCGTAGCCGAACAGCTCGGCTTCGATCAGGCTGTCGGGCAGCGCCGCGCAGTTGACCGGGACGAACGCGCCGGTGCGGCGGCTGGCGGCGTGAGCGTGGCGGGCGAGCTGTTCCTTGCCGGTGCCGGTCTCGCCGCGCACCAGGATCGGCATCGTGCGCGCCGCGGCGCTCTCGACCTGGCGCACGATCGCCGCGAGCGCAGGATCCGCGGAAACGAACTCGATCGCGGCCGGCGCCGGGGGCGGCGGCGCCTTGACGCGCGGCTGCGACATCACCGGGAACTGTCGTGTGTTCTCGATGGTGGCGACGAACTGGCTGCCGACATCGTCTTCCAGGCTCTGCCGCTCGCTGCGCCGGCCTTCGTCGACGAAGCGGTTGAAGTCGGTGCGGAATACGTCGGCGAAGTGCCGCCCCGCCGCGGCCGGCAGGCCGTGCAGCAGCACGCGCGCCGCGCGGTTGGCGGAGAGGATGCGGCCATCCTCGTCGACCGCGAGCAGGCCGGCGCTGAGCGTATGCAGATATTCGCCGCGGTTGTGAAACGCGATCAGGATATTGCCGCGGTGATACTCGCGGAACAGACCGTTCTCGATCTGCGTCGCCGCCATCCCGACCAGCGCTTGAGTATGCGTTTGGCGCGACAGGCAATCCGAAGAGGCGTCGAGGATGCCGGTGAGTTCGCCGTCGGGTGCGAAGATCGGAGCGGCGACGCAGGTCAGATTGTTGTAGCGCGGAAAGAAGTGCTGATCGCCGTGCACCGCAACCGGACGCTTCAGATGCGCCGCCGTGCCGAGCCCGTTGGTGCCGCAGTGGCGTTCGGTCCACAGCGCGCCGGGCCTGATGCCGGCGGCGTCCGACGCATCGCGAAAGCTGCGGTCGCCGATGATGTCGAGCAACAGCCCTTCGGCGCTCGCGAACGCCACCATGAAGTTGGAGCCGGAGATCTGCTGATGCAGCGTGTGCATCTCCGCCAGCGCCAGGCCGCGCACCAAGGAGCAGCGCTGCTGTTCCTGGCGCAAGGTCGCGGCGCAGACGAATTCCGGCGGCGGCGGTTGCCGCATGTCGAGTCCGAGTGCGATGCAGCGCATCCAGCTGTCGTAGATATCGACCGGCATGTAGCCGGCCGGCGAACCGCCGCGTTGCTCGAGCGCTAATCCGATGTTGTCGAGGCGCCGCCCGGCAAGCAGCATCGACTGCCCTCCCTGATCGAGCATCAGACGTTCCTCCGTCCCGCGAGCCGTGTTCGGCTTCTCGTTGCGGCGTTCGAACTTCAACATATTCCAACTAAGTAAAATTCCAAATTCTTCGTCTCGTCTCGAAGTGTTCCGCGGCGGAACACGAATGTTCACCACGTTGGTCCGATGCGGATCGCGGCGGCGCCGTCGCGCGATCCCGAAGTGCATGTAACTCAGGCTGTTAGTCGCGTGGCATGGCTCTTGCTGTTGTTAGTTCGTCGCACGGCGCCAACGAGGTGACAGAACAAAAATAATTTTCAGGGAGCGAAGGTTCGATGAAAGCCGCGGTTCTGCATGCATTCGACGAGAAGCTGACGGCGAAGGAATTCGTCAAATACGAAGACGTGGCGGATCCGAAGATCACGCGGCCATCGGACGTGGTGGTGCGGATCGGTGGCGCTGGTGTGTGCCGCACCGACCTGCACATCGTCGAAGGCATTTGGCGCAGCAAGGTTGACGTCAACCTGCCTTACATCATGGGCCACGAGAACGCCGGCTGGGTCGAGGCGATCGGCCCCGGCGTCGAAGGCATCAAGGTCGGCGATCCGGTGATCTGCCATCCGCTGGTGACCAGCGGTCATTGCTTGGCGTGCCGGCGCGGCAACGACATGCATGCGGACGACAGCGTGTTTCCCCGCATCAACGCCAATGGCGGCTACGCGCAGTATCTGCTGACGGGTCAGCGCTCGCTGATCAAGCTGCCGAAGACGCTGGCGCCGAAGGACGTCGCTCCATACACCGACGCCGGCCTCACCGCGTATCGCGCTGCGAAGAAGGCGTCGCGCCATCTGCTTCCCGGGCAGTACGCGGCCGTGATCGGTGCCGGCGGTCTCGGCCATATCGGTATTCAGGTTCTGGCGGCGTTGTGCGCCGCCGAAATCATCGTGGTCGATCGCGACGACAAGTCGCTCGAGCTCGCCAAGACCTGCGGCGCTCATCATCTGGTCAAGGCCGACGGCAACGAGGTCGAAGCCACGCTGGCGCTGACCGGCGGCCGCGGCGCCGAGGCCGTGATCGATTTCGTCGGCGAAGGCGAGGCCGTCACCCGCGGTCTGGCGATGACGGCGAACGACGGCTTCTACTACGTGGTCGGCTATGGCGGCAAAATCGAGCTGCCGACCATCGACCTGATCACCACGGAGAAGACCATCGTGGGCAATCTGGTCGGCAGTTACGCGGAACTGGTCGAGCTGATGAAGCTCGCCGATCGCGGCCTCGTTCAGCTTCACACCAAGGAATACAAGCTCAGCGCCGCCAACGATGCGCTGCACGATCTGCATCATGGCCGCATCCACGGCCGGGCCGTGCTGGTGCCATGACGAGCCGCTGCAAGGCAGTCCGCTCACTGCCGCAAACCTGGATGGGCGACATGACCAACAGCAGCGCGGACGATCCGCCGAACGCCGACCGGTCGGATCGCGAGGCGGCGCGCGCCAGCATGCTGGCCCGGCATCGGCTGATCGAGGCGATCATCCGCAACAACGAGGCGCAGCTGCGCAACGACAGCGCACGCGGCGGCGCCGAGATCGAGATGCACTGCGCACTTCGCGACGCCAGATCGCCGAACTCCGGGGACGAGGCCGCCGCCGACGTGGAGCGGCTGACCGCACGCTTCAAGGCGCTGCAGGACGAACACGATCGGCTCGTCGCCGAACGTGAGTGGCTCAACGCGTCGCTGCTCGAATTCGACGACGGCCCGCAGGGCGCGGGCACTCATTACCGATCAGGAAACGCATGATGACCAGCAACACTATCCGCACTGCCGGCAAAGCGCCGCGCACGGACGGCGTGCCGCCGGCCGGACCGACCGAACTCAGCGAGGAAGACCGCTCCAAGGACGGCTTCTTCCTGCAACTCGCGGGCATCGCCGAGGCGATGATCGCCAGCCACGGCCAAGGATTTCGCGATGGGCGCATTGGTGCTCACCGCGCGGTTCATCGCCGAAGGCAAGCCCTTGACCAAGGGTGCGCCGCACACCGACCCGGCCGACCGGCCGGTCTCCGGTCCGTCCTGAGCGACGGGTCACCGACCATCGGGCGCACCGCAATCGTGCACGCAACGACACGCCGAACGGACGCCCGACCAACGAAGGCAGGAAGTGGGAATTCAACTTAACGCCCAAGGGAGAACTAGATGTCTGAGACACTGACCCTCAACAAGATCGTGAACCAGAAGGGCATCAGCACCGCTGAAGCCGCAAACCGCGTGTCCGATCTTGGCTGGACGCCGAGCTACGTCCAGGAGGCGATGACCTTCCCGACCGACTACAAGATCTCGCGGGTGCCGCGCGACCCGATGAAGCAGGTGCTGCGCTCCTACTTCCCGATGCAGGAAGAGAAGGACAACCGTGTCTACGGTGCGCTCGACGCGGCGCTGCGCGGCGACATGTTCCGCAATGTCGAGCCGCGCTGGGTCGAATGGATGAAGCTGTTTCTGGCGATCATCCCGTTCCCGGAAATCTCCGCGGCCCGTTCGATGGCGATGGTCGGCCGACTGGCGCCGGGCGAAGAGCTGCGCACCGGCTTCACCATGCAGATGGTCGACGAGTTCCGCCATTCCACGATTCAGATGAATCTGAAGAAGTGGTACATGGAGAACTATATCGATCCCGCCGGCTTCGACATCACCGAAGCGGCGTTCGGCAAGTGCTACGCCACCACGATCGGCCGGCAGTTTGCCGAAGGCTTCCTGACCGGTGACGCGATCACCGCCGCCAACATCTATCTGACGGTCGTAGCCGAGACGGCGTTCACCAACACGCTGTTTGTAGCCATGCCGTCCGAAGCCGCCCGCAACGGCGACTATGCGCTGCCAACCGTGTTCCTGTCGGTGCAGTCCGACGAATCCCGTCACATCGGCAACGGCCACTCGATGCTGATGGCGATGATCCACGATCCGTCGAACCACCAGTTGCTCGAGCGCGACTTGAAATACGCGTTCTGGCAGAACCACGCCATCGTCGACGCCGCGATCGGCACCTTCATCGAATACGGCACGACGAACCGCGACAAGAACAAGGAATCCTACGCCGAGCTGTGGCACCGCTGGATCTACGAAGACTACTACCGGACCTACATGCTGCCGCTCGAGAAATACGGCATCAAGATCCACCACGACGACGTCGCCGAAGCCTGGGACCGCATCGTCAAGAAGAACTACGTCCACAAGACCGCGCAATTCTTCTCGGTCGGCTGGTCGTTCAACTTCTGGCGCATCGAAGCCCAGACCGAGAAGGACTTCGAGTGGTTCGAGCATAAGTATCCGGGCTGGTATGCCGAGTTCGGCGACTACTGGAAGTGGTACGCGAAGCTGTCCAAGCCGGGCGAGAAGGTCATCGCCTTCAATTCGGACGTCGGCTACGTTTATCCGCATCGCTGCTGGAGCTGCATGGTGCCGTGCCTGATCCGCGAGGACTTCTGCTGCGACGAAGTCGACGGCAAGGTCTACACCTACTGCTCGGAAGGCTGCCGCTGGACCCACAAGGTGGCGTTCGCTGCCGAATATGAGGGCCGCGCCACGCCCGCGATGGGCCGCTTCAGCGGTCGGCGCGAGTGGGAGGAGTGCTACCACGGCTGGGATCACGCCGATGCCCTGGTGGATCTCGGCTTCGTGCGCTCCGACGGCAAGACGCTGGTGCCGCAACCGCATCTGCGCTTCGAGCAGAAGGACATGTGGACGCTCGACCACGTCCGCGGCAACACGCTCGGCAGTCCGCTGCGCTCGTTCCGCGCCCTGAAGCCGGGTGCCGAACGCGACGCCGCCGTGGCCGAATATCGCAAGGGCTTCACCATCAATCCCTGCAACTGAGCCCGACCGGAGGCGAAGGGGCCGCACGCGGCCCCTTCGTTCCCGCCGATGCGGCGCCGCGCGCGCTGCGACCTCCGTCCCACTAACCAGGCCGAGATCCATGTCGGAAACCACCACCACCTACAAGGTCCGCCTCGAGCCGGTCGGCATCGAGATGGATGTCGACGAAGGCGAGACCGTTCTGGACGCCGGATTCCGCCAAGGCATCGCGCTGATGCATGGCTGCAAGGAAGGTCAGTGCGGCTCCTGCAAAGCACGTGTGCTGAGCGGTGACGTCGAGATGCTGAAATACTCGACCTTCGCGCTGCCGGACTATGAACGCGAGAACGAGCACGTGCTGCTCTGCAAGACCCACGCCTACAGCGACCTCGAAGTCGAGCTGCTCAATTTCGACGAAGAGCTGCTGTCGCATTCGATCGCGGTGAAATCGTTCGAGGCGCGGCTCGCCAAGGTGACGCCGCTGACCCACGACATCCGCCTGCTCGAGATCGACCTCGACAAGCCGATGAAGTTCTGGGCCGGCCAATATGTCGATCTGACATTGCCCGAGATCGGCGTGACGCGGGCGTTCTCGATGGCCAATGCGCCGGTCGACGGCACGCGGCTGTCCTTCATCATCAAGAAATATCCGAACGGTCTGTTCTCGGCGCAGCTCGACGGCGCGCTGCAGCCGGGCGCGGTGCTGCAGGCCAAGGGCCCTTACGGCACGTGTTTCCGCCGCGAAGGGCGAACCGGCCCGCTGCTGCTGATCGGCGGCGGCTCGGGCATGTCGCCGCTGTGGTCGATGCTGTCCGACCAGGTGCAGAGCGGCGATCAGCGGCCGGTGCGGTTCTTCTACGGCGCGCGGACGCGGGCCGATCTGTTCATGCTCGACGAGATCGCGGCGGTCGCCGCGGCGCTGCCGGACTTCGAGTTCATCCCGGCGTTGTCGCACGCCACGCCCGACGATCAGTGGGACGGCGAGACCGGCTTCATCCACGAGGTGGTGCGGCGGCGGCTCGCGGCCGAAGGCTTGAGCGGCGTGATCGACGCCTATGCGTGCGGGCCGGTGCCGATGATCGATGCGGTGCTGCCGGTGCTGCAGATGGCCAATGTCGAGCCCGATCACATCTTCTTCGACAAGTTCACGCCGGCCACGCGCTGACGGCCGACGCTTTCCACGACGACCAACGCCGTTCGGCGAAACCAATCATAACCCAGGGAGGATGACATGAGTGCGAGCCCACAGACCGTCCAGAAGTCCGGTGCCGCCGGATCCGCGATCTTCGCCGGATCCGACAGCCGCAAGTACAATTACTTCGAACCCAAGGCCCGCAAGGCGACGCATTACGAAGACATGACCGTCGACGTGCAGCCCGATCCCGAGCGCTATCTGCTGCAGGACTGGATCATCTCGTTCCCGGACGGCACGCCGACCTATTCCAAGACCTGGACCAAGGCGCTGAGCTCGAACTGGCACCAGTTCCGCGCGGTCGATCAGGAATGGGAGCGGACGCATTATCAGCGCCAGTCGACGATCTGCGGCATGGTGCAGGGCGTGATCGAGAACGCGCGCAAGTCCGGTGCGCCGAAGCGCTTCGACGCCGCCTGGGTCAAGATCCTGCAGGACCATCTCGGCGCCTACAAGCACGCCGAATTCGGGCTCGGCACCTCGCTGATGCAGGCGCAGCGCTACGGCTACACCCAGATGATCAACAACGCGACGCTGACCAACTCCTCCTACAAGCTGCGCTTCGCGCAGGACCTGACGCTTTATCTCAGCGAGATCGGCATGGATCTCGGCAATTTCGATCACACCGCCGGCAAAAAGCACTGGCTGGAAGACCCGATCTGGCAGGGCACCCGCAAGGCGATCGAAGCTATCATGGGCGCCACTGATTATCTCGAACAATATATCGCGACCAATCTGGTGTTCGAGCCGCTGGTCGGCGAGCTGTTCCGCAGCGGCTTCATCATGCAGATGGCTGCGTCGCAGGGCGACTTCGCAACGCCGTCCGTGGTCGCCGCCGCCGAGGCGGACTACGAGCGAAATCTCGCCAACACCGTCGAGCTGGTCCACATGCTGACGCACGACAACGAGAACGGCGCGCACAACCGCGATCTGTTCAACGGCTGGATCGCCCACCACGGCGCCCTGGCCCGCGAGGCGGCGGCCAATCTGCAGCCGATCTGGTCGCAGCCGCGCGTCAAGGTCACCGGCTTCGCCGACGCGCAGGCGCAGGCGGACAACCGTATCAAGACGATCTGCTCCCAGGTCGGCCTCGTCGCGCCGTGATCGCCAGCGCGCGGAGATAACGATGACGCACCACCAAGCAAGCCATCACCGAAGGAGAACCAGATGACCGAGGCTGCGACCAACATCTTCAAGTCGATGAAGGACATCAAATTCGAAGAGACGATCTCGCATCAATGCGGGGTCACGATGAACGACAGCGTCGAGGCGCGCGCGATCGCCGAGGTGATGGAGCAGAAGCCCGGCGTCAAGGTGACGTTCATGCCGGCGATGATCCGGATCGACGGCGAGGGCAAGCTGGTCTTCACGATGAGCGAGATCAGCGAAGCGCTCGGCCGCGAAATGACGCCGTATCTGTTCGAGATCTCGACCTCGACGCACTACGGCCGAATGGTGATGGTCGACGACGACACCGTGGTCTGCTTCGGCGACATGAACGAAGCGCTCGCCTACATCGAACACTGAGCGAGAGCGGGGCCGGGCAGTGTCCGGCCCCGCCGGCTGACGAAGATCCAAAGATCATCAATCGATGTGCCCAACGCGGCACGACCAGGGAGACGCGCGATGTACAGGACGGCATCCGGGGAAGAGATTTTCGTGATCGACGGCCATACCCATTTCTGGGACGGCAGCCCCGCCAATCAGAAGAACGTGCACGGCAAGCAGTTCATCGAGTGCTTCTACGCCTACCATTCGAACCTCAGCCCGGCCGAAGAGAAATGGCCGCTGGAGAAGTTCGAGAAGTACGACGCGCAGACCATGCACGACGATCTGTTCGTTCACGGCTACGACGATATGGCGATCCTGCAGTCGACCTATCTGACGGATTTCTACAAGCACGGTTTCAACTCCGTGGAGCGCAACGCGGCGCTGAAGAACAAGCATCCGGAGCGCTTCATCCTCAACGGCGCGTTCGATCCCCGCGACGGCAACAAGGGACTCGAACAGCTTCACGCCGACGTCGAGAAGTACAAGCTGACCGGCGTCAAGCTGTACACCGCCGAATGGCGCGGCGACTCCAAGGGCTATCGGCTCGACGACAAGGACTCCTACAAGTTTCTCGAGGCCGCGGAGAAGCTCGGCGTCAAGAACGTCCACGTCCACAAGGGCCCGACCATCATTCCGCTGAACAAGGATTCGTTCGCGGTCGGCGACATCGACGACGTTGCGACCTCGTTCCAGGGGCTCAACTTCATCGTCGAACATTGCGGCCTGCCGCGGCTCGACGATTTCTGCTGGATCGCCACGCAGGAGACCAACGTGTATGGCGGCCTCGCCGTGGCGCTACCGTTCATCCACACCCGGCCGGCTTACTTCGCGCATGTGATCTCCGAACTGCTGTTCTGGATCGGGCCCGACAAGATCCTGTACGGCAGCGACTACGGCATCTGGACGCCGAAATGGCTGATCGACCGCTTCATGGCGTTCGAGATCCCCGAGGAACTGAGCAAGGAAACCGGCGCGGTGCTGACGCTGGAGACCAAGAAGAAGATCCTCGGGCTGAACGCGGCGCGGCTCTACAACATCGATATCGAGGCGCAGAAGAGCCGGATCGGAGCGGCGGGCGGCTACGATCACCTCGCCGCGGCTTACGCAGCGGAGTGAGGCCGATGCAGGCCTCGATGTTGGCCGATCGCCAGGCGCAAGTCTGGGCGCGGCTACAGACGGTGACCGACCCGGAGCTCGACGAGTCGGTGACCGATCTGAAATTCGTCACCGAGGTCGAGGTGGATGCGGACGCGCGCGTCCGCATCGGCTTCCGGCTGCCGACCTATTGGTGTGCCGCCAATTTCTCGTTCCTGATGGCGGACGACATGCGGGCGGCGGTGCTGGAGCTGCCTTGGGTGCGTGCGGTGGAGGTCGTGCTCGGCGAACACATGTACGCCGACAAGATCAACGCCGGCCTCGCCGAGGGGCTGTCGTTCCAGCAGACCTTCGGTGACGAGGCCGACGGCGATCTGGGCGAGGTGCGGCGGACGTTTCTGCTCAAGGCGTTCCAGCGTCGTCAGGCGGCGTTGCTGGCGCATCTGCTCGAGGCCGGCCATCGGCCGGAGTCGCTGGTGACGCTGCGGCTCGATGCGTTGACGCGCCTCAACTTCGACGAAGCCGGCGCGGCTTTGCTGTCACGCTATCTCGAGCGCCGCGACGTCGCGGCGCAGGCCGGCGAGCCGCTCGCCTTCATCGACACCGAGGGCGCGCCGCTGCAGGCGGAAACGCTGTCGACCTATGTCCGCGCGCTCCGGCGCGTCGACGTCAATGCCGAGTTCAACAGCGCGCTGTGCCGCGGGCTGCTGCACGTTCGCTTCGATACCGAAACGCCGCTGACGCCCCGGCGCGCTGCACCGCTCGACCAAACAAGCCGCGCGCCCGCGTAGCGCGTATAAAAACACGGAGGATCACGATGGCTAAGATGATGCTTCACGATGCCCAGGCGCGCGAAGCGCTCGGGCGAGGGGTCGCCAAGCTGGCGAAGGCGGTCAGCGGAACGCTGGGGCCGAAAGGCATGAACGCGGTGATGGACAGGCCGATCGGCACGCCTCTGGTGTCGCGCGACGGCGTCAGCATCGCCGCCGAGATCGAGCTGGAATGCCCGTTCGAAAACATGGGCGCCCAGGTGCTGCGCGAAGTCTCCAAACAGACCAACGAGGTCGCGGGCGACGGCACCACAACGGCGACCGTGCTGGCGGATTTCCTGGTGCAGCACGGCCTCAAGCTGCTGGCCGGCGGCGCCAACGCGGTCGAACTGGTCGAAGGTTTGGAAGCCGCCGTCGAGGAAACCATCAAGGCGCTGAAGCGCGCCGCGAAGCCGGTCGACGGCCCGAACGGCATCCGCGCCATCGCCACCATCGCGGTCAACGATGCCCGGCTCGGCGCGATGGTGGCCGAAGCCTTCGCGCGCGCCGGCAATCACGGCATCGTCGCGGTCGAGTTCGGCTCGACCGTCGAAACCACGCTGGAAGTCGTCGAGGGCATGGCGTTCGAGCGCGGCTATCTCTCGCACCACATGGTCACCGATGTGGAGCGCATGCAGGTGGTGCTCGACGAGCCCTACATCCTGATGACCGACCACAAGATCCAGACCAGCGATCAGCTCGCCGGCGTGTTCGCGCTGATCGAGAAGAGCGGCCGGCCGCTATTGATCATCGCCGAGGACGTCGCTCCGCCGGTGATCATGATGCTGCTGTCGCGGCGCGAGAAGACCAACGTCAAGGTCGCGGCGATCCATCCGCCGGAATACGGCCACTGGCGCAAGGCGATGCTGGAAGACATCGCGGTCGCGACCGGCGGGCGGGTGATCTCGCGCGATCTCGGCGGCACGCTCGAACGGGCCAGGCTCGAGGACCTCGGCGCGGCGCGGCAGGTGCGGATCTCGTCGTCGAAGACGCTGATCACCGCCGGCCATGGCAGGCCGAACGAGATCGAAGCGCGGCGCGAGCAGGTGCTGCGGCAATACGAGGCGGCGCCGGAGAACATCGAGCGGGACAAGTTTCAGGAGCGGCTCGCCAAGCTGTCGGGCGGCACCGCGATGATCCTCGCCGGTGGCGCAACGCCGGTCGAGCAGAAGCGCCGCGCGCAACTGATCGAGGACTCGATCAATGCCACCCGCGCGGCGATCGAGGAGGGAGTCGTGCCGGGCGGCGGCGTCGCGCTGATCCGGGTCACGCCCGAACTCGATGGCCTGATCGGTAAGCTGGAGGGCAGCGCCCGGCAGGGCGCCGAGCTGGTGCAGCGCGCGCTCAGCCAGCCGCTCGCCTGCATCGTCGCCAATTGCGGACGGGACAGCGCAGCGGCTGTCGACAAAGTCGCCAAGGCCAGCAACGGCTACGGCTTCGACGCGCGGACCGGCACCACCGTGGACATGATCAAGTCCGGGATCATCGATCCGGTGAAGGTCAGCTACTCGGCCGTCCGCAACGCCGGCTCGGTCGCCGCGCTGATCCTGACGACGCAGACGCTGATCGCCAAAAAACCCGAGTATCACGACATCACCGCCGAACCTGCGCGTGGGGGCGGCGCGGAGTTGTTGTAGCAAGCGCGGCAGTGGCCCTTGCGAGCCCACCGCCCAACGCTCGTCATTGCGAGCCGAAGGCGAAGCAATCCAGAGATGCCGAGCACGGCGCTGGATTGCTTCGTCGCTTCGCTCCTCGCAATGACGGACGCGGTGTCTGATGGGACCTCTATGGAAGAGGCGACGGCCACGAGCCAGTGCCAACTATCGCGGCGCCTGCCCCAGTGCGCGGTAGACAGTATTGCGGGAGACGCCGAGGCGCCTCGCGGTTTCGCTGACGTTGCCGGCGGTCTCTGCATGGACGGCGAGAATGCTGGCGAGCTGCATGTCCTGCAGCGACCCGGATTTCGGCGGCCGCGTCTGGCCGATCAGGTCGGCGATGACCGACGAACCCGGTTCGTCGCCGCCGGCGAGCGCGATGCGCGCCAGGATATTGCGGAGCTCGCGGATATTTCCCGGCCACGATCGCGCCGCCAGCGCCGTCATGGTCGAGGGAGCAATCTCGCAACCCGGATCGATGCCGTCGATCAGATGCCGCACGATCGACTCGAAGTCGGCGCGGTCGCGCAGCCGCGGCAGCGTCACTTCGAGCGTGTTCAGCCGATACAGCAAGTCGGAACGGAAGCGGCCCTCGGCGACGGCGGCCTCGAGTCCGGCGTTGGTGGCCGAGACCAGAAAGATATCGACGCGTTTGCGCGCGCCGCCGACCGGACGCACCGTCCAGTCGTCGATCAGACGTAGCAGCACGGCCTGCAGGGCGACCGGCATGTCGCCGATCTCGTCGAGAAACAGCGTGCCGCCGTCAGCCTCTTGCACCAGCCCCGGCGCGCCGCCGCGACGTGCGCCGGTAAATGCGCCTTCGGCATAGCCGAACAGTTCGGCTTCGATCAGGCTGTCCGGCAGCGCAGCGCAGTTCACCGGCACGAACGCGCCGCTGCGTCCGCTGGCCGCGTGGGCGTGTCGCGCGAGCTGCTCCTTGCCGGTCCCTGTCTCGCCGCGGATCAGGATCGGCATTTGTCGCGCAGCCGCGACTTCGACGCGGCGGACCACGGCCTGCACGGCCGGATCCGTGGCAATGAAGCTGGTCGCGGACGAGGCCAGTGATCGCGGCCGCCGCGGCGGCGCGCAAGGCTGACGCGGCGCGGAGGTCTCGTCGCAGAAACGCAAGCTCGGCGGCGGCAGCGCACGTGCCGGTGCGGGTTGCTTCCGCAAGTCAGCGGGATGATCCTGCTTTTGCAGGCCGCGATCGGCGACCGTCAGTCGTCGCCGGGCGTGCAGCACGATGACGGCGCCGATACCCATATCATCGTGAGCGACGAGATCGACGCTCGCGCCCGGCAGCAACTCCTTCAGTTTCGCAGGCCACTCGGCAAAATCGAGCCGCTTGAGAATCCGTGTCGGCGGATCGAGCCCGTGACTGCGAAAATTGTCTCGGATCGCCTTGTGGGCGAGTTCGCTGCCATGAAGAATGGTGCCGCGCCGGTCGATCAGCAGGCAATCGTCCGCGGCCCACAGCGCGCGCTTGGCGAGATAGTGCTGCAGCAGACGTTCGTGGTCTTCCTTGATGGCCCGCGCCAGCACGCTTTCGACCTGCTGTCCGACGCAGACCGCGAGCGCCAGGCTATGCGGATTGAATGTCGTCGCAGGGCCGGAAATATCGACGATGCCGAGCACCTCGCCATCAACCGGATCGCGCACCGGCACCGCTGCGCAGGTCCAGCGCTGCACCTCGGCGCAGAAATGCTCGGCGCCGTGGATCTGCACTGGTCGTGCCTCCGCCATCGCGGCACCGATGGCGTTGGTGCCGATATCGGCCTCGCTCCACCGGCCACCGTGCTCGAGATGCACTGATCGCCCGGCATCGATCACCCGTGCGTCGCCTTCGGTGTCTATGATCAGGCCAGACGGATCGGTGAGGATCATGATCGAATGCGCGTCGCTCAGAAATGTTCGCGAATTCTCCAGCGCATTTCGCGCTGCGTGCCTGAGCGTGACGTGCTTGGCGCGTTGACGGAACAGCTCGGCTTCGGCGACCAGCGGCGCCTTGTCGCGACTGATCGCGACCTGATGGCTGCGCGACCGTTGCCACGAGTTCGCCACGGGAGACCGCAATTCGCTCGCCAGCGCGCCTCGTTCAACGAAGCGTTCCCACGCAGCGCGTATGTCTCGCTGTTCCATGTCGGCTCCCTTGGCGTCATGGCGTCCGAGGCTGCGAACCGCGGCGTTAGCCAAGTCTGTCTCGGCCCGCGATCACCTCGGTGAAGTCGTCTCGCGTTCGTCCACTAGCCCGCATCGCGTCGCGCAAATGATCCTTGCGTCGCCGCCAGCAGCGTCCCTGATCCTCGATGTCCCCGCGAGCCGTCAAAGGGAGTGGTCAGCTCGCGGATGGTGAGCCTATACCTCCTTGGCAAAGTGGCAAGAAGGAGTCGGAGGGAAGCGATGCCGGTGAGAAAAAATCGTTGCTGCGCTGCGATTTCATAACGCCGCACTGTTTGCATTGCGAGACGATTTGCTACCGCGACGTGCGTGAGTTGCTGCTACTCGCTGCCGGCGCTGGCGCGATCAATGTCGTTCATCGCAGTATTTGCAGGAACAACACGAGCACTGGTGCGTGGTGCTCGACCTTAATCTCATCAGAAGAGGAATGCCCGCGATGGCCAAGCCGGTCCATTCGATGATCCGCGTGCTCGACGAGGCGAGGTCGCTGAATTACTATAGGAAAGCCTTCGGCCTCGAGCCGGCCGATCGCATTCCGTTCCCCGACTTCACGCTGATCTATCTGCGGCACCCGTCGTCGCCGTTCGAACTCGAACTCACCGTCAATGCCGACCGGACGACGCCGTATCAGCTCGGCGATGGCTACGGCCATCTGGCGGTGGTTGTCGACGACTTGGCCGCGGAGCACGCACGCTTCGAACGCGAGAGTCTCGCGCCTGGTCCGATGCGTGAATTACGGCACGATGGCGCAGTGTTGGCGAACTTCTTCTTCGCCACCGATCCTGACGGCTACAAGATCGAGGTGATCCAGAAGGGCGGCCGCTTCGCGTGATGACCCGCTCCGTGGCAGCCATTTGACGTTCCGCTGAAATCCTGATTCTCCGCCTTCAAAGCGTGGATGCGCGGGGAGACGAAGAGGTAGAGCCGGGCATG
>NZ_BADD01000712.1 GCF_000333455.1 Rhodopseudomonas sp. B29 | reverse complement strand
GCTTATTTCCGAATTTTTTAATACGTTAACAAACGTGCGCGGAAGCTGGGTTCCGCCGGAAATGGCCTTGCAGTTGCCGTTTTCCCTTGACCAGGCGTCTCAGGGTCGTGTTGATGATTGAGCGTCTGAAGCGGCTCGGCAGACTACCTGAGGTTTCAAAGCCTGATGAACCTCGCGCAACGCAAAAGAACAGTCGGCAACCTCGGTATCTCGCCTGAGTTAGTTACCGATCCCGCTTTTGGTTACAAAGACTGAGCCATCTAGGCCCGCAATGTCCGACCTGCCCCAGCTCTACTACGTCACATCAAGTCTTGATGAATCGGTCGCTTTCGAGACGTGGAGCGCGGTCATCGCGCCGCTGTTCGAACCACGGCCATGCGTCGGCTATCACCGCGAATCGTCGCAGCGCCTCGCCGGCGTCGCGGCGGACAATGGCCACCCCGCTCCCGTCGTCAGCTCCGCCGGCGCGCTGGTCGACGGCATCAAGGCGATCGGCGCCAAGAAGATCGCGCTGGTCGCGCCCTATATGAAGCCGCTGACGCAGGTCGTGGTCGACTACATCCGCAACGAAGGCATCGACGTCGTCGATTGGCGCGCGCTGGAAATTTCCGACAACCTCGCCGTCGCGGCGCACGATCCGGCAAACCTGCCGGAGATCGCCAAGGCAATGCGGACCGCCGATGTCGACGCCGTGGTGCTGTCCGCCTGCGTGCAGATGCCGTCGCTCGCCGCGGTGCCGATGGCGGAGGCCATCACCGGCAAGCCGGTGCTCAGCGCGGCGATCGCCACCACCTGGTCGATGCTGAAGGCGCTGGGGCTCAACACCCGCGTTCCCGGCGGTGGCACGCTGCTGTCTGGCGCTTACTAGGAGGCCGATCATGACCAGCGTGGCGAGCCGCGGTTACAATATTCACGCCAACGGCATCCGGCTGCATCTGCTGCACTATCCCGGCAACGGCCCGCAGCTGATCATCGTGCCCGGTATCACCTCGCCGGCAATCACCTGGGGCTTCGTCGCCGAGCGCCTGATCAGCAAATTCGACGTCACCATCATGGACGTGCGCGGCCGTGGCCTGAGTCAGGCCGGTGCGCTCGACTACAGCCTCGACGCCATGGCGGACGATGTGGTTGGCATCGTCGCCGCGGGACAATTCGAACGGCCGATCGTTCTCGGTCACTCGATGGGCGCCCGCGTCGCGATCCGCGCCGCGCGCAAACAGCCGGATAGTTTCTCGGGCCTCGTATTGGTCGATCCGCCGGTCAGCGGGCCGGGGCGGCGGCCGTATCCTTCGGCGTGGCCGTGGTACGAAGATTCGATCGTGATGGCGCAGAAGGGCTGCTCGGGCGACGACATGCGCAAGTTCTGTCCGACCTGGACCGTTGAGCAGAATGCGCTGCGTGCCGAGTGGCTGCACACCTGCCAGCTCGACGCCATCCGCATCGCCTTTGACGGCTTCCACAGCGACGATATCCACGCCGATCTGCCGCAGATCAAGCTGCCGATGCGCCTCGTCGTCGCCGGCGGCGCCACCGTGGTTCAGGCCGACGACGTCGCCGAGATAAAGTCGCTGGCGCCGCATATCGAGACCCGCACCGTCGCGCGCGCCGGCCACATGATCCCGTGGGACGATCTCGAAGGATTTCTCCAGGCCGTTTCCGATTTCTCCGCCTGATAACAAGCCGAGGTAACAAGCATGGACCAGTCGATCTTCGCCGAGATTTGCCTGCACCAGCTCAAGATGTCGGGCGTGAAAGAGGGTGAGAAGCTGATCGTTCTCACCCAGGGCCAGGAGCGCCTCGACTACGCCGACGCGTTCATGAACGCCGGCCAGCGCCTCGGCGCCAGCATGTATCACATGCGCCTGCCGACGCCGCTGCCGACCAGCGGCTGGAATGTCGGCGTCACCGGCCTTGCGGCGATGCCCGATGCGGTCGAAGCGCTGAAGGCCTGCGACATGCTGATCGATTGCATCTTCCTGCTGTTTTCGCCGGAGCAGATGGCGATCCAGGCCGCAGGCACGCGTATCCTCACCGCGGTCGAACCGCCGGAACTGCTGGCACGGATGCTGCCCACCAAGGAAATCCGCGAGAAGGTCGAGATCGCCGCCGACATGCTGGCACGCGCCAAGGTGATGCGCATCACCTCGCCGCACGGCACAGACGTCACCTACAAGCTCAACACCTATCCGACCATCGCCGAATATGCCTGCACCGACGAGCCCGGCCGCTGGGACCACTGGCCGTCGGGCTTTGTCTTCACCGGCGGCGACGACGACGGCGTCGACGGCCGCATCGTGGTGGCGCCCGGCGACATCCTGCTGCCGCAGAACATCTATGTGCGCGAGCCGATCAGCTACACCATCGAGAAGGGCTGGATCACCGACATCCGCGGCGGCCTCGACGCCGAGCTGGTGAAGTCGTACATGGCGGCGTTCAATGATCAGCGCGGCAACGGCATGAGCCATGTCGGCTGGGGCATGAACCCCAACGCCAAATGGCACAACCTCGTCGCCGGAGCCTTCCCGGGCGGCATGGGCATGGAGCCGCGCAGCTTCTACGGCAACGTGATGTTCTCCACCGGCCCGAACAACGAACTCGGTGGGCCTAACGACACCGCCTGCCATCTCGACATTCCGATGCGCGGCTGCTCGCTGTTCCTCGATGACGAGCCGATCGTGGTCGACGGTGATATCGTGGTCAAAGAGATCCAAATGGAGCGCCACTGACGACTCGTCGTCGTTAGTTGACCGAGGGACACGACATGGCCGCCACTCAGGACACCGTCTATCGCGAGGCCGGCTTCGGCAATGCCGTGGCCCGCGGCTCGCGGCCGGCCGTGCTGGTCGTCGACTTCAGCTACGGCTTCACCGACACGGCCTACCCCACCGCGGCCGAAATGTCGGGCCCGATCGCCCGCACGCGGCAGATCACCGACTTGGCGCGCGAGCGCGGCTATCCGGTGATTTACACCACGATCGCGTATCAGCCGGGCGAGATCGCCACCCTGCCCTGGCTCAAGAAGGCCGCCGGCATGGCTGCGCTGCTACAGGGCAGCCGGTTGGTCGAGATCGACGCGGCGACCGGCATTCAGTCGAGCGATCCGGTGATCACCAAGAAGGGCGCCTCGGCGTTCTTCGGCACGCCGCTCGCGGCGCTGCTGACGAGCGTTAGGGTGGACACACTGGTGATCACCGGTGCGACCACGTCAGGCTGCGTCCGGGCCAGCGCCGTCGACGCGGTTCAGTCGGGCTTCACCGTGCTGGTCCCGGAAGACTGCTGCGCCGACCGCGCCGAAGCGCCGCATCGCGCGAATTTGTACGACATCAATCAGAAATACGGCGACGTCACCACGGCGGATGACATCATTGCTTGGATCGAAGGCCTGCCCGCGTAGTCCGCTTCGGCCAGCAGACTGACCCGGCAAGCCGCCAACCGCCGTCAGGCGGCCCGCACCGATTGCAGAAAGCGATCCACCTCGGACTTCAGCCGGCTGCTTTCGGCCGACAGCGACTGCGCGGCGCTCAGCACCTGGGTGGACGCCGACCGGGTCTCGACCGCGCCGAGCTGGACGTCGGCGATGTTCGACGACACCCGCATCGTGCCCTGGGCGGCCTGTTGCACATTGCGCGAGATTTCCTGGGTGGCCGCGCCCTGCTCTTCCACCGCCGAGGCGATGGTCGAGGAGATTTCTGACATCCGGCCGATCGTGCCGCTGATCTCTCGGATCGCGCCGACCGAGTCCTGGGTAGCCGCTTGGATTCCGGAAATCTGCAAACTGATCTCGCCGGTGGCCTTGGCCGTCTGCTCGGCCAGCGCCTTGACCTCCGCGGCCACCACCGCGAAGCCGCGGCCGGCGTCGCCTGCGCGCGCGGCCTCGATCGTCGCGTTGAGCGCCAGCAGATTGGTCTGACCGGCGATGGTGTTGATCAGTTCGACGACGTCGCCGATCCGGCTCGCGGCTTGCGCCAGCCCTTCGATCCGCTGATTGGTCTTGCCGGCCTGCTCGACCGCCTGGCCGGCGATCAGCGCCGAATCCTGGACCTGACGGCTGATCTCGTTCACCGAGGACGTCATTTCCTCCGCGGCCGATGCGACCGACTGAACGTTGGCTGCGGCTTCGGTCGAAGCCGAAGCGACCAGCGAGGTCAATTCCTGCGAGCGATGCGCGCTGCCCGAGAGCGTGCTGGCGGACGCTTCGAGTTCAACCGACGCGCTGGAGACGGCCTCAACGATCTGGCCGATCAGCGCTTCGAAATCGCGGGTGACATTGTTGAGATGCTCACCCTGCTCGATCTTGTTGCGGGCTTCGACCGCGGCGGCAGCGTCGGCGGACCTCTTTGCGATCAGCGCTTCCTTGAAGACCTGAAGGCTGCGCGCCATGTTGCCGATCTCGGTCCGCGCGTCCTGGTGCGGGATCGGCGCGGTCAGATCGCCGGCGCCGAGCGCCTGCATCGGCATTTCGATTGATTTGATCCCGCTCGAGACGTCGCGGATGAGCAGCACCGCGGCGCAGATGCCGAGAATCATGGTGACGACCAGCGACAGCGTCACGATCTTCATCGCCGCGCCATAGCTGTGCTCCGCCGACGATGCGGCGTAGGCGGCACCCTTGTTGTTGAGATCGATGTCCTTCTGCAGGATCTCGTCCGACTTCACACCAACCAGGGAGGCTTTGGCGTGCAGCACGCGCGCCGCGGCGTCCTCGTTCCTGCGCGACAGCACGAGCACCTGCTGCACGCCCTCGAGATATTGCTGCCAGGCGTCTTTCGACTCGTTGTAGATCGCGCGTTCTTCGGGCGAGGTGATCAGACGTTCATAGCGCGCCTGGACCTCGCCCAAGATGCCGATCCATTTCGCCAGCAACTTTTCCTGCGCCTGTTTGCTCGGCTCGTCGGTGGCGAGCAGGTGCGACCGGACGATGGCGCGATAGGTGATGGTCGCCGCACGGATCTCACCGAGCGCCCGAACGCTGGGCAGCCAGCTGTTCGCGATCTCGACAGTGGAGCCGTTGATGTCGCTCATCTGCTTCAAAGAAAGTGCGCCGATCGCCGACATCGCGGCGAGCAGAAACAGGACGACGACGGTGATCTTGGCGCGGATGGAGTAGCGAGCGAGCATGCGGAAGTCCCTTGAAAGGTCAGGCGCCGGTGCGCGGGCGGTAGGCCGCAGGCATCCTACCGCTACTTCGTTAAGGGCAGTTCAAAGAGAGCACGCAACGTCCAAATAGCGTTGCGATTTTTCGAGTGATACATTTGCACATTGTATCAGTCGCGCATCCGCGGCCCGGCCCACGGCCTTGTAGAGCTCAAATCATATGATCGTGGGACCGCGGTGCTTAATGCGTCAGGCCCAGCCTGTTGTAGATGCGCCGGACGTAGCCGCCGAACGCATCGTCGGTCTTGATCGACAGATCGCGCGGCATCGGCAGATCGATCGGGAAGTACTCCGCCATCCGCGCCGGGCGGGCCGTCAGCACCGCACAGTGCGAGCCGAGAAACACCGCTTCCTGGATGCTGTGAGTGACGAACAGGATGGTCTTGGCGCTCTCGCGCCAGATCCGCAGCATTTCGAGATTCATCTGCTCGCGCGTCAGAGCGTCGAGTGCGCCGAACGGCTCGTCCATCAGAATCAGCTTGGGGTCGTGCACGAAGGCGCGCGCGATGGCGGCACGCTGCTGCATGCCGCCGGAGAGCTGCTGCGGGTACTTGTCCTCGTAGCCGGCGAGCCCGACCAGCGCCAACAGGTCGCGCGCCCGCGCCCGCGCCGCCTTCATCGGCAGGCCGACGATCTCGGCCGGCAGCAGCACGTTCTCCAGAATGGTGCGCCATTTCAGCAGCAGCGCCTGCTGAAACACCATGCCGATGTCGCGCGCCGGATCGAATGGGGACGCCGCGTTGCCGATGCTGACCGTTCCGCCGTCCGCACCGTGCAAGCCGGCGAGGATCTTCAGCACCGTGGTCTTGCCGCAGCCGGACGGGCCGACCAGCGCCACCAGTTCACCTTCATGCACGTCCATCGTCACATCGGAGACCGCGAGGAATTCGCTGCCACCGGTGCGATACACCTTGCGGACGTTGCGCAGGCTGATGAACGGCGCTTCGCTCATGCCAGCCAGCGCTCCAGATTGGCGGCGACGAAGGCATCGTCGCTGAGATCGGCGTGCTCGCGGCAGACGCGGTCGATCTGCGCAGCCTGGCCGTCGCTCAGCCCTTCATGCGGGTCGAGACACCAGATGCCCTGCAACAGCCCCTGCCGTCGCAGCACCTCATGGCAGCCGGCAATGCAGCCGTGGAAGTTGTTGGCGACGTCGAAGAACGCGCTGTTGCAATCGGTGACGCGGGCATCGAGTGCCAGCAGATCCGCCGGCAGGCTGTCCCGGCCGCGCGCGGCCTTGCAGGCCTCGAACTGCCTGATCGCCGCCTGCGTCCACACCGACCAATGGCCGAGCAGGCCGCCCTTGAAGTACGCGCGCGTCGTGACGCCCCTGTCGCGCAGGTCGAAGGGCAGCGTCAGGTCGAGCAGGATGTGGTCGTCGTTGCCGGTGTAGAGCGCGACGCGGTCGAGCGCGCCGGCTGCCGCGACGCCGCGCAGTACGTCGAGCGTGCGATAGCGGTTGAATGGCGCCACCTTGATGGCGACGACATTGTCGATCGAGGCGAAATCGCGCCAGAACGCAGAGCTCAGCGTGACGCCGCCGACCGCCGGCTGCAGATAGAAGCCGACCAGCGGGATCTCTTTTGTCACCGCGCGGCAGTGCTCGAGGATCTCAGCCTCGGCCGACGACTTCATCGCCGCGAGGCTGAGCAGACCGGCGTGATAGCCGATCGAGCGTGCGGTTTGCGCTTCGGCGACTGCTTGCTGCGTCTTGCCCGCAAGCCCGGCGACCAGCGCCAGCGGTCGCTTGGTCCAGGCGGTCGCGGTCTCGGCCGCGAGTTCGAGCACCGGCTTGTACAGGCCGACGTCACGGATGGCGAACTGCGTGGTATGGACGCCGACCGCGAGGCCGCCGGCACCGGCGTCGATGTAGTAGCGCGTCAATGCACGCTGGTGCTTGGTGTCGAGCTTGCGCGACGCATCGAGTGCAAGCGGGTGCGCCGGGATGACGGTGCCCTCGGCGATCAGGCGGCGAACGCCGGAGTTCATCGCGGTGTGGTGCATGACAATGTCCTAACCGTATTCCGGGCCGGCGACGGCGAACGGCAGTTCGCCGGGCGGTTGCGTCGCCGTGCCGTGGCGCATCCGCAGGAACGGCCGCTCGACCACCCAACCGCGCCGCTCCAGCGCTTCGACAAAGCCAGATGGCCCGGCGACGGCATCGAGCAGGATCGGCCGCGTCTCGGCGGCGACGATGGCGTCGACTAGAGCCAGTGCGGACGAGAGAGCCGGCGCGAACAGCGGCCCGATGTGCCGGGCGACACGGCCATCGCGTACCAGCGCGACGGCGCCGTCCAGTTCAAACAAACGCGCCCCGCTTCGCCCGCCGAGTTCTGTGAGCAAATCGGTGCGCGCGAAGCCGATCGCGGCCCGGTCGCGTGCGATCAGATCAGGCAGGCTGGCCCCGCGAGGCATCGCCGCGCCCGGTGCGGCCAGCTTCGCGGTCAACCGCAGCCGGCGCAGCTCCAGCACCCCGGCGAAACCGAGCGGCCCATACACCGTCGCGCCGGCCGGCGTGGCGTCGAGCCACGTCGTCAGCTTCAACGCTTCGGCTTCGGCCAGGCAGCGATCGATCAGCCGCGTCGCGAGGCCGCGGCGGCGGCAACGCTCGGTGACCAGCACCATGCTGATCCAGGCGTTCGCGTCATCGTGCGGCAGGAGCGCCGCGGTGGCGACGAGCTCGCCGCCCTCGCGCACGCCGAAGGTCAGGCCGCGGCGGATGAAGAACCGCCAGTCGGCTTCGTTCTGATTCCAATGCGCTTCGGTGGACAACAGCAGGCAGGCGGCCGCGTCGGCTTCGACCAGCCGGACCAGCGCGCTGTCCGCCTCAATAGCGGCCATCGCGCACCTCGTACTTCGTCGGCTTGCCGATATTCGGCATCTCGCGCGCCACCCAGTCGGCCGTCCAGGCGACGAGTTGATCGGTGTCGACCACGGCTTCGCCGAACAGCTTCACCGCCTGCGTCGTGTCGGTGAGCCACGCGGTCGGCTGCTCCTGGCCGACCAGCACCGGCTCGCGGCCAAACAGCTTGCCGAACTTGGCAGCCAGATCGCGCACCAGCAGCGTCTCGTGGCCGGAGACATTGATCGGCTTCGTCGGCGTGGTGCAATGCGCCAGGCAGCGCAGCGCCTGCGCGGAGGCGTCGCCCTGCCAGATAAAATTGACGTGGCCGATGCCGAGATCGATGGGCTTGCCTTGCCAGACCTTGCTGGCGATATCGTAGAGGACACCATAGCGCATATCGATGGCGTAGTTGAGTCGGAACAGCCGGCCAGGCGTCTGGTACTTGGCCGAAAAGTACTCGAACAAACGCTCGCGGCCGACGCAGGACTGCGCATACTCGCCAGGAGGATCGGGCGGCATCGACTCCGGCGACCCGCCACTGTCCACCGGCACGAACGGATAAACGCAGCCGGTCGAGAACGCGACGATCCGCGAAGTGCGGAACGCCTGCGCGATCAGCGCCGGCACGTGCGAATTCATCGCCCAGGTCAGTGCCAGATCGCCTTCGGCGCCGAACTTGCGGCCGGCCATGAACACGATGTTGGGCGACTTCGGCAGCTTGGCGATCTCGGCCTCGTCCAAGAGATCGCACGCGATGGTCTCGACGCCGCGGGCTTCGAGGGCGGCCTTCGACGCCGGATCGCTGAACCGCGCCACGCCGATGACACGGCGGTTCGGCGACGCCGCTTTGGCCAGCCCGGCCAGCGTCGGCCCCATCTTGCCGGCGACGCCGAGCACCATCAGGTCGCCGTCGACCTTGGCGAGATCGTCGATCAACGCCTGGGTGGGCCGGCAGAGCAGATCGTCGAGCGCCGCAACGTCGGGGATGGTCTTGGGCAGGGTCTCGCGGCTGAGCAGCATTGTTGTTCCTTGTTGATTATTGCAGCCTGACATCGCGCACCACCACGAGCCGTTCGAGCCCGAGCACGATGCCGTACAGCGCGACACCGAGCAGCGTCAGCAGCACCACCGCCATCAGCATTGCCGGCGTATCGAGCGCCGACTGCACCTGGATCATCAAATAGCCGAGCCCCTTATCCGAGGCGATGAATTCGCCGACGATGGCGCCGGCGACCGCCAGGATGGCGCCGACCTTCATGCCGGAAAATACGTAGGGCAGCGAACCGGGCAGTTGGATCTTGCGAAACAGCGTCCAGCGCGAGCCGCGCAGCGATTTGACGAGATCGAGCAGGTCGGGCTCGACCTCGCGCAGGCCGCGCGCCGTCGTCAGCAGGATCGGGAAGAAGCAGATCGAGAACGCGATCAGGATGTTCGGCACGATGCCGTAGGAAAACCAGACGATGATCAGCGGGCCGAGCGCGACTTTCGGGATCATGTTGAGCGTAACGAACAGCGGCAGCAGCAGCACGCTGACCAGCGGCGACCAGCTGAAAACCACGGCGAGCGCAACGCCGACAACGGAACCAAGCGCGAAGCCGCCGAGGATCTCGGCCGAAGTGACCAGCGAATTGCTGAGCCAGGAATACTGCGCCGAGCCCAGCGTCTTGATCGTCTCCAGCGGCGACGGTAGCACGAACTTCGGCACATGAAAGACGTCGACCAGCACCTGCCACAGCACGATGACCGCGACGTGCACCAGCACGATGATCGCGGCCGAGCGTAGCGATTGGCGTCCAGCTTCCGTCACGAGCGTCCTTGTTCGGGCTTAGGTAGCCTGCCCGGCTCCGCAGCCTAGACCGCGGCCCGCCATGTTTCAACCATCTGGTTGATTAAAGCGACGTCAGGGACGCAGCGAATGCAGCACCAGATCGACCACATGGCGCCGCCGCGCCAGCCGCTCGCCGCGTGAAGCAAGATCGCGGGCGAAGATTGCCGACAGAGTCGGATTGTTGGCGAAGTAGAAATAGCTGAGGCCGGCGATGGAAATATAAAGCTGCACCGGGTTGATGCCCTTGCGGAACACGCCCTGCTGCACGCCCTCTTTCAGGATCTTCGACACCAGATCGACCAGCGGCGAATGCATCGCTTCGAGCCGCCCGGAACCTTGCACATGCCGCGCACCGCCGCGGTTCTCGTCGTTGAGCAGTACGATGAAATCGGGATGCGCCGCCAGATGGTCGAACGAGAACTCGATCAGCTTGCGGATGGCCCGCTCCGGCGGCAGGCCGTCGAGCTTCAGCTCGCGCTCGTGGCTGCGCAGTTCCTCGTAGACCCATTCGAGCACGCCGAGATACAGCGCGTCCTTGTCGCCGAAGTAATGATAGACCAGCTGCTTGTTGACGCCGGCGCGGGCGGCGATTTCGTCGACGCGGGCGCCGGCGAGGCCGCGCGCCGCGAATTCGTGGCGCGCCGCGGTGAGCAGCTTGTGGCGGGTCGCTGCCGGGTCGCGCCTCTGCTTGGTGTCGGTTTTCGGGCTCTTGCTCATTTTCAACCAGATGGTTGACAATTCGGATCACGATCTGTTGCATGGCGGGTGCCGGACTTGCAAGCCTGCGAGTGACCCGATCGCTCGCGACCACAGGAGAGCTGTCGATGAAGTCGATCCGATTGGCCGCGGCCGCCCTCGCACTGGCGGTCTCGATCCCTGCACTGCCCGCCCATGCGGGCGAAGCGGTCAACCTGATCCTGAATTGGACGCCGACCGCCGACCATTCGCCGTTCTACTACGCCAAGGCGCAGGGTTGGTACGAGAAGGCGGGCATCGACCTGACGATCGAATCCGGCAAGGGCTCGGGGGTGTCGTCGCTCAAGGTGGGCTCCGGCGGCTCGGCGTTCGGCATCGCCGACCTCGCCACCATGCTGGTGTCGAAGAGCAAAGGCGCCGACGTCATGGCGCTGATGAGCATCTACGCCAACACCGGCCAGACCTTCTATTGGCTGAAGAGCTACGGCGTGAATGGGCCGAAGGACTTTCCTGGCCACAAGATCGGCAATCCGCCCGGCGACGCTTCGCGTGTGATGTGGCCGGCCTTCGCAAAGGCAGCCGGCATCGCGGCGGACTCGGTGACCTTCGTCAACGTCGGCCCCACCGCCAAGATCGCCGCGCTGAAGGGCCACAGCGTCGATATCATCAGCGATTTCTACAACGAGCACGACCGCAAGGTGATCGAGTTCGGCAACGACCTCGGCTTCGTCAACTGGAAGGATATCGGGCTCAACCCGTACGGCAATTCGCTGATCGTCAACGGCGCCTACTTGGCCAAGAACCCCAAACTGGTCCACCACTTCGTCGGCGTGACACAGAAGGCGTTCGCCGCCTGCGTCGAGAACGTCGATCCCTGCCTCAAAGCGTTGCTCGACAACGTCTCCGGTCTCGACAAGGAGAACCAGGAACGGCAGTGGGAACGCATCAAGTACTTGATGACCGACGAATTCACCACGACGAAAGCGCTTGGTTGGATCGACGATGCGCGGATGAAGAAAGACTACGAGCTGGTCCAGACCTATCTGGGCATGGAAAAGCCGTTCGACGTCGAAACCGCCTTCACCACCAAGATGCTCGATACGTCAATCAAGATGGATGCCAGCAAGGTGAAGAAGTAGCTCGCATCTGACGGCTCGCAGCCCAAGAAACAGAAGTCGTCATGGCCGGGCTCGTCCCGGCCATCCACGTTCTGGCTGCGGCTTCGTGGATGCCCGGCACAAGGCCGGGCATGACGCGGTGGGCAACTCGATTAATAGGACCAACTTCTACGTCCGCTCGAAACTCGGCGCATCGACTCGAGCAACCAGGGCGCTGTCGTCGCGAGCTTCGGTGCGCTTGCCGCCGCCGTACCAGTGACCGAGTAGAGCGACCAGCAGGCCGGCCACCAGCATCGGCGCCGCCGCGGCGTAGAAGATACTTTGGGTGGCGAGATTGTAGGTCAGCAGCGCGCCGAGCAGGAGCGGGCCGGCGATGCCGCCGAGCCGGCCGATGCCGAGCGCCCAACCCACACCGGTCGAGCGGATCGGCGTCGGATAGTAGATCGCCGCCAGCGCGATGACGCTCTTCTGGCCGCCGCTGATGCAGAAGCCGGCGCAGAACGCCGCGGCGTGCAGCGTCCATTCCGGCCCGCCGATCGCCCAGCCGAACAGCACGACGAACACCACGCCGGCCAGATAGACCACGGCCAACGAACCGTACGGCCCGATCCGATCCATCGCCGGACCGATCGCGAAGGCGGCGATGATGCCGCCGACCGTGGTCATGCTGGTCGCCAGCGCGATGGTGCCGAGCTTGTAGCCGACATGGCCGAGGATCGTCGGCAGCCAGCTCTGCAGCGCGTAGAACTCGGCGAGATTGAGCGTGAACACCAGCCAGATCACGACGGTGCCGAGCGCGCGGCCCGAGGTGAACAGGCTGCCGACGGCGCTACGGCTTTCGGCGGCCTCGGTGGTGAAGCTGGCCGGGCTGCGCTCGGGCAACGTCCGATCGACGCGGCGGACGACGCGCCAGATGCTCTCGGGCCGTGCATTGGTGCGGATCAGGAAGTCCATCGACTCGGGCAGATACATCCAGGCGATGAGACCGACGATCAGCGGCGCCACGGCGCCGATCCACAGCATCGAGCGCCAGCCGAATTCGGGAATGGCCCAGGCCGCCACCGCGCCGGCCGCGACGAAGCCGAGCGAGAAGCCGCAATAAATCGCCAGCACGAAGGTGGCGCGCAGCCGCGACGGGCTGAACTCGGTGGTCAGCGCGATCGCGCTGGGGATCACCGAGCCGAGCGCGATGCCGGTGGCAAACCGCAGCACGACCAGCGTGGTGACGTTGCCGGCGAAGATCGTCGCGAAGGTGGTGGCGGCGAAGATCAGCGTGCTCCACACCACCAGCTTGCGGTGGCCGAAGCGGTCCGATAGCGGCGACACCAGCAAATAGCCGACCATCAGGCCGGTCAGCGCCGACGAGAACACCGGCCCGAGTACCTCGCGCGACAGCCCCATTCTTTGGCGATCGACGGCGCCATGTAGCTGATCGCCTGGGTGTCGAATCCGTCGAGGAACATCACCAGGGCGCATAGCACTACGATGGCGTATTGTACGGCGCCGGTGCGACGCGAATTGATGAACGACGGCACGTCGAACGCGATTTGACTACTCATTTTCCATCCCTGTCTTTCGGTTCTTATTTGTACGCCGCTGGGCGGCGATCAGACGGCAGTCGCCAACGCCGGCTGCGGCGCAGGCACTTCGGTGGCGCCACTCGGCACGAAGGCATCCGCGAAGAAGCGGTCTTCAGGCAGGCCGCCCAGCGACGTGAAATCGCTGCGCGCCGCCTGGATCATCGCCGGATTGCCGCAGGCATAGACTTGCCAGCCGGCCAGATCCGCGACGTCATCGAGCACGGCGCGATGCACCAGACCGGTCCGCCCCGACCAGTCGGCGTCGGGATTGGACAACACCGGCACGAAGCTGAGCCACGGAAAGCGATCCGCCCATTTCCGGCAGATCGCCGCCTGATACAAATCGGCGCGGCTGCGTCCGCCCCAATACAGCCGGACCTCGCGCGACAGCCGCCGCCGGATCATGTCGTCGATGATCGAGCGCACCGGTGCAAAGCCGGTGCCCGTGGCGACAAATAGATAGCGGGCGTCGCTGGCGTCGCGAACGTAGAAATCGCCGTAAGGAATTTCGATCTCCAGCCTGTCGTCGAGCTTCAGGGTCGACAGCACCTTTTCGGAGAAATGCCCACCCGGCACGTGGCGGATGTGGAGTTGCACACCGTCGCTTTCCTGCGGCGCGTTGGCCATCGAGAAGCTGCGCTCCTCGCCATCCGGCAGCTTGACACGCAGATACTGGCCGGCTTTGAACTTGGCACGAATGCTGGCCGGGAAGCGGAGCTGCAGCACCGCAACATCGTCGGCGGGGCGGGACATGCGGAACACCCGCGCGGTGATCTTCTTGCGGGCGAGGGGGTCGTAACGCGCGATGCGGCGCGGCCGCACGGTGAGATCGCTCTTCGGCGTCGCCGTGCAGAACAACACGCCGCCGGCCGGGCCGCTGATCTCGCGCGAGCGCTGGCGGACATCGCCGTCGTCGAGCCAACCCTGACACGACGAGCACACGCCCTTCCGGCACGAATACGGCAGGGTGTAGCCGGCGCGCTCTGCCGCGGCGAGAACGGTCTCGCCTTCATTGCAGTCGAACGCGATGTCGCTGTCCTGGACTGAAATCTGGTAGCTCATAATCCGTCCTCAGAATCTGTTGGCGCCAGCGACGAGCTGGATACAGCGAAGCACCGGGCCGGCGTCTGCGACGCCTTTGCCGGCGATGTCGAAGGCGCTGCCGTGGCCGACGCTGGAGAACATCAGGCCGGCGCCGATCGACATCGCCGCCGAGTTGCGCCCTGCCAGGAGCTTGATCGGGATGTGGCCTTGGTCGTGATACATCGCGACGAACGCGTCGTAGCCGCTGTGCCCCAGCATCAGATCGGCGCCGACCGGGCCGTCGATATCGAAGCCCTCCGCCCTCAGCCGCTCGACCACCGGCTTGACGATCCGGTCGTCGTCGTCGCCGAACAGCCCGCCCTCGCCGGCGTGGGGATTGATGCCGAACACGCCGAGCCGCGGCTTGCCGATGCCGAGCGTGCGCAGCGCGTCCGCCGCGGTGCGGATCGCACGCTCGATCAGCTCGGGCGTGATCCGCTGCAGGGCGCCGGCGAGCTGTTCGTGCAGCGTGACGTGGACGATGCGTAATCCCGCGCCGACCAGCATCAGGAACACTTCGTCGTCCGGCACCTGCTTCAGCCGCGCCAACAGGCTCGGATAGCCGGAGAACTTGATACCGGCGGAATTCACCGCGGTCTCGGAGTGGGGACAGGCGACGATGCTGCGTGCGCGCCCGCTCTCGATCAGCTGCAGCGCCGCATCGACATACGCGACAGTTGCGCGACCGCTATCGGGACTGGCCGAGCCCGGCCGAAACGTCTCGAGCGTCAGGCTGCCGACGTCGTGATAGAGCAGCGCGTCGCGGTCATCTGCTTGTTCGTCAAAGCGGCGCAAGGCGCGCTCCGGCGCGATCTGTTCCACGTAATGGCGAATGACGAAGCCGTCTCCGACCAGAACGGGCTGCGGACCTTCCGATGCCAGCGCGGCCTTCACCGCGATCTCTGGCCCTATGCCGTTCGGATCACCGATCGTCAGCGCAACGACATCGGACCTCATAGCGGCAGCGCCAGCAGCGTATCGATCCGCGAACTGTCGCACACCACCGTGCGCTGATGCAGCTTGGCGGCGGCGCCGTCGATCTCGTAGACGTCGAAGTAGCGCCCGGTGGCGTAGATCGAGGTTTCGCCGTCCTGCATGATGCGCGCGACCATGAACGAGGTCTCGCTGCTCACCATCGCGCCGTCTTCGGACAGGATGGAGGGCTGCCCAAGGATGTGACGATAGCTCTGGCGCTCGTAGATGTTAGCGTCGCGCAGCGCCGAGACGCGGTCGGTCAACATTCCGCGCGAGTTGGCGAACACGATGCCGGCTTCGAGCCCGTCGCGATAATTCGACGAGGTGGTGATCTTGTAGAGGCAAGGCCCGTGAAACAGATTGGGCCATTCCTCGAGACGATCGTCGTCGATGCAGCGCGCGTAGTCGGCCTGGGCCTGGGTAATGTATTGAAGAAGATTGCCGTTCATCTCACAGACCCATATTGGCGCGATACGCCTTCCAGAAGCCGCGCACGGACGCTTCGGTGACCCGGCTCTCGCTGCTGGTGGCTTCGGCGCCGCCCATCTCCAGCACCGCGCGGTTGCTGCTCGCCCCGGAGATGCCACGCTGCACGAAGCCGCCGACGCAGCCGTCTTCCATCGAGATGTAGCCGGCGGGACCAACCAGATTGGCCTGCTTCAGCCGCGTCAGCCGCTGTTCGGGCGTATCGTCGGCGAAACCCAGATAGGTCCAGTTGAGATCGGTCTTGTCGATCGCGCGCGGCACGATCTGGCGGACGGCGATCGCGTTCTGAATCTGCTGCAGCACGAAGGTCGGGAACACCGACAGGATCTGCAGCGTGACGCCGTCGTGGTATTCGTCGAAGCCCTGCAGCAGCGTCGGATCAGCCAGCTTGTACTCGCTCTCCGAGCGGATCTGCTGCTTGGCGTAGTCGACGTCCTTCGCCGCCTCGGGATCGATCGCCGAATAGCTGACGTGATGGCCGCCGCTCTCGTCCACGATGATGCCGCCCTTTTGAGACAGGCGGTTCAGCTCGAAAGTGGTGAAGAACAGATGCAGAATGCTGGCGTGATACGAGTCCTTGACGTTCTCGATATACAGCTTCCAATTGTTCGGCAGCACCTGCGTGAAGCGCCCGAGCACCGCCGGCGTCCGGCCGCCGAGCACGCGCTCGATCCGGGTCATGATCTCTTCGCCGAGATACTCCTCGATCGGCGGCACGTCTTCGGAGAACGAGCCGAAAATCAGCCCGTGCACCAGCGCGATGCGCAGCTTGCGCGGGCCGTGCTGCTCCATCTTGAACGAGTCGGGCATACCGCCTTTGCCCTTGATGCCGTCCTTGAGGGCGACGCCGGTCAGGTTGCCCTGCGGGTCGTAGTTCCAGGCGTGATAGACGCAGCTGAAGTCCTTGCGGTGCTTGGCGCGGTTCTTCAGGCAAATCAGCGCGCCGCGGTGGGCGCAGCGGTTCTCGAAGGCGTAGATCTCGTTGTCGGTGTCGCGGGTGACGATCACCGGCGTATCGCCGACTTGTGTGGTGAGAAAGTCGCCCGGCTCGGCGAGTTCGACCTCCAGCGCCAGGTAATGCCAGTTGGGACCCTGGAAGATCAGCCGCTGCTCGTCGGCATAGACCCGCTGATCCTGGAACACCCAGTAGGGCACGCGGGTGAGCCCCTCCGGCCAGGCGGTCGGCCACGGAATCCAGCTCGCTTCATCACGCGGCACCACGATCTCGTTCATCTGCTGTCCCTTGACGCTCGCCCCTGAATGTTCGAATATCGAACACATGATCTAATTTCGAGCCATTCTCAACGGTATTCCTCTGCTGTCAAGCGAGAAGCGGGATGACTGAAATCACCACAACCGAGAAGCGCGAGGGCATGGGCGGGCTGGCCAAAGGCCTCGCCATCATCGAAGCGTTCTCCGTCAACTCGGTGATGAGCGTCGCCGATGCGGCCCGCGCCTCGGGGGCGACGCGCGCCGCGGCGCGGCGCTGTTTGCTCACGTTGGTGGACCTCGGCTATCTCGAACTAACCGGCCGCGACTATCGGCCCCTGCCCCGCTTGCGGCGGCTCGGCGGCGTCGCGTCCGAGCGAGATCGCTTGGTGCAGGTGGCGACGCCGTTGTTGGCGCGCGCGCGCGACGAACTCGAGGAGTCGGTTTCGCTCGCTGTGCTCGATGGTGATCAGTCGCTATTCATTGCCCGCGTCGAGGCGCAACACATCGTCGCGACCGGCGTGCGCGTCGGCGCGACGCTGCCGCTGTATTGCTCGGCCACTGGCCGCGTCCTGCTCTCGGGCAATACGGACGCCGATATCACCGCGAAGCTGAGCCGTACGCCGATCGTCGCCCGGACGCCGCACGGACTTAGCGAGCTTGCTGACATTGTCGCGGCGATTAACGCCGCCGCCAAGAACGGCTATGCTATCAGCGACGAGGAACTGGCGCTGGGATTACGCTCGCTCGCCGTCCCGGTGTTCGGCGCTGAAAATGAAATCGTCGCCGCTGTCAGCGTCAGCGCGGCATCCGCGCGCATCAAGGTCAGCGAATTGCGCAAAAGGTTTTTGCCGCAGCTCAGAACCTGCGCCGAAGCGATTTCGCAAGCCTTGCAAAAGCTGAGATGACGACGTGGCGGGCGATCACCACTTCTCGCCGAACGGGCGGATTTCCTGTTCGAATACCCAGGCCGTGCGCGGCTGCTGATACAGCGCCCAATAGGCGTCGGCCACTGCGGCCGGCGGCATCAGGCGATTGGGGTCGAGATTGCTCAGCGCAGCGTCGCCTTCACGCTCGCGGATGCGTTCGCGTACCCATTCGGTATTCACGCCGGAGTCGATGATCAGATGGGCAACGTGGATGTTCTGCGGCCACAACTCGCGGGCGGCAGACTGCGCAACGGCGCGTAGGCCGAACTTCGCGCTGGCAAAGGCCGCGAAGCCGACGCCGCCCCGCAGACTCGCGGTCGCGCCGGTGAAGAAGATGTTGCCGCGGCCGTGCGGCAGCATCAACCGCGCCGCCTCGCGCCCGGCCAGGAAGCCCGAGTAGCAGGCCATCTCCCAGACCTTGCGAAACACGCGTTCGGTGGTGTCGAGCAGCGGGAAATTGACATTGGCGCCGACGTTGAAGATGCAGACTTCGAGCGGCGCGACCTTGTCGGCCTCGTTGAGGAACGTGACGACCTCTTCCTCTTTGCGTGCATCGAGTGAACGGGCGTGGACGGCGCCACCCGCGGCTTCGATCTCTTTCACCAGCGGCGCCAGCTTGTCGCCGTTGCGACGACCGGCGAACACCGTGAATCCCTCGGCGGCAAACTTCTTGGCGATTTCCGAGCCGATGTAATCGCCGGCGCCGATCACGGCGACGGTCGCGTTGCGCTTGCTCATCGTTTCCTCCCGAATACCGGCCGCGAGCGCCGTTGACCCGAACGCTATAGTTCCTTTTTAGAACTGTCAATCAATCCCTCGAAATGCTAGTTTTTGCTGACAACATTTGCCGATGCATAGAGCAAGTACCTTATTTGAACGAAGCAGAGCGTTCGAGCCGAGCAGGAGACACAGGATGAAGTGGGATGCTCTGGAGGAGGAATCTTGCTCGATTGCACGTTCGCTCGCTGTCATCGGCGACCGCTGGACGCTGTTGGTGCTGCGCGAGTGCTTCCTACGCGTCCGGCGCTTCGAGGAATTTCAGACTAACCTCGACATCACCCGCCATCTGCTCGCCGACCGGCTGAAGAAGCTGGTGAGCTACGGCGTGCTGCGCCGCATCCCCTACCAAGACTGCCCGAAGCGCTACGAATATCTGCTGACCCCGAAGGGCCTGGACCTCTATCCCGTCCTGATGGCGATCGTGCATTGGGGCGACGTCCACATGGTCGATGAGCGTGGCCGTCCTCTGCTTCATGAGCACAAGAATTGCGGCAAGGTGTTCGATCCGGTGATGGTCTGCTCGGAATGCGGCGAGCCGCTGCGGGCGCGCGAAGTGCATACGCATCCGGGCCCCGGCGCGGATACGGACCGCTTCCCGGCTGGGGCAAATGGCAAGGCGCCGCGGCGCAGGCCGCGCCGCGCTCACTCGGTGTAGATAATGATCGTGATGAAGCGGATCCGGTGGTCGAGTAGTTTTTCGGGACCGTGCAGCACATTGCCCGAGAAGGTGAAGGCGTCGCCCGGCTCGATCAGAAATGTCTTGTCGCCGAACCGATATTCCATCCGGCCGCTCAACATGTAGATGAATTCCGTTCCGGGATGCTGAAAGCGCGGATAGCTTTCGCTGGCGCGGTCCATCTCGATCAGGAACGGCTCGAATGTCTTCCGCGGACCTTTGTGATAAGACAGCAGCCGATAGGTGTGGCCATGCTTGGTGCCGGTGCGGACAACCTCCATCTGGTCGCCGGCCTTGATGAGCTGCGCGTCGCCGACGGTCTCCTGCACTTCGGCAAACAGCGTCGGCAAATCCGTTCCGAGCACGGCGCAGATCCGCTCGAGCAGCGGCAGGCTGACGGTCGATTGGCCGTTCTCGAACCGGCTCATCATCGGCACGGAGATCGATGCCGCAGAAGCGACCTCGCTCAAGGTGAGACCGCGCTCGAGTCGCGCGCGGCGTAACGCGGCGCCAGTCCGCTCATCGATCGGCGCTCGCGCAACAACGGTCTCGGCCGCGCCCTGCCGCTGCTCGCTTGGTTCAACCTTGCGAGAAGCTCCGGGCCGCTTGGCGACCGCCTTCTTCACTCTTGGCACCTCGCCTCCTCCACCGACTCGAAACCGGCGCAAGATAGAATGCCCCGTTCGACTTTGCATGCGTCGGTTGGCATTGACCGCCACTCTTTGTCCGCATCGTCCGCATTGCGAGCCGGCTGTGCTCGAGACACAGCCCGACATTCGCAAGCGATGCGACTTGCTTGAAGTCGATCAGAAGAAGGAGAGATAGCGCTCGATCTCCCAGTCGGATACGTGGCGATGATAGTCGGTCCACTCGTCGCGCTTGAGTTTGACGAACTCGTCGATGACGCCCTGTCCGAGTGCATCGGCGAACAGGTGGTCCGCTTCGAGCGCCGTAAGCGCTTCGGCCAGGGTCTGCGGCAGCAATTCGACGCCCATCTGGCGGATCTGCTCCGATGACAGGCCATAGAAGTTGACGTTCTTCGGTGCACCTGGATCGAGTTCGCGGTCGATGCCGTCGAGGCCGGCCGCAATCAGCGCCGCCGTGGCAAGATATGGGTTCATGCTGCTGTCGCCGGTGCGGATTTCGATCCGGCCATAGGGGATGCGCGCCATCGCGGTGCGATTGTTGTCGCCATAGGCGATGAACGCCGGTGCCCACGTGGCGCCCGACGCGGTGCGGCCGACGACCAGCCGTTTGTAGGAATTCACCGTCGGGGCGAGCAATGCTGTCAGCGCCTTGGCATGCGCCATAACGCCACCGAGGAAGTGATAGGCCAGCTTGGAGAGCCCGAGGCCGTTCGAGTCGCTGTCGTCATGGAACAAATTTCGTCCCGCAGCATCGGCGATCGAACAGTGAATGTGCATACCGCTTCCGGTCGAATTGCTGCGCGGCTTCGGCATGAAGGAGCAGATGGCGCCGAATTCGTGAGCGATCTCGGACGCGGCCATCTTGAAGAACAGAATTTGATCCGCACTCGTCAACGCGTCCGCGTACTTGAAGTTGATCTCGTACTGCCCGTTCGCATCTTCGTGGTCGATCTGATAGACGTCGATGCCGACCGCCTGCAGCGACTCTGTCATTCGCTCGAGGAAGTCGCGCCCCCGCATCAAACCGCGATAATCGTAAGCCGGCTTGGCAAGCCTGTCGGTCGCATCGAACGGCGCGAGCTTGCCGTCGGCTTCACGCCGCAGCAGGATGAATTCAGGCTCCAGCCCCGTGTTCAAGGTCCATCCGCGCTCCGCGAGCCGCGCGACTTGTTTCTTGAGAACATTGCGCGTGTCGATGGGATGCGCTTCGCCCTTCACCGTGCCGACGCCCATCATCCGCGCGTAGCCCGGCGCCCACGGCGTCACCATCAGGGTGTCGAGCTCGCACACAACCATGTACTCGGCCTCGTGCGGCAGCATGCCGAGGCCCCAGGCCCCGGCCCCTGCAAAGCCGGCGCCGTCGGTGATGAGATCTTCGAGATGCTGCACCGGCACGGCCTTGCTCTTGGCGACGCCATGCAGATCGACGAACTGCGCAAGCAGGTAGCGGACCCCCGCCTGCCTCAGGAAAGCGTGCATGTCCTGCAGTTCAGCACCCTTTGGCGCGACCAGTTCTCCCGGAGCGAAACCACCCATCAAACCCGTTGAAGCATCCATGCGCGAGATCCCGAAGACTCGTGGAGGCTGAGCCGCAGCAACGCGGCCAAGCCCGAGATGAACCGGCAACTACCCATACTTCACGAGTTGCATTTTGTGCAATTGATTTTTATATTCTGCAAGTCCTTGGGGCGACGCCAATCGGAAATTGTCACGGCGAAAATGAGCGACCAGTACGAGAAAACGATCGAACCGCCGGGAATTCGCCTGGGCGACCTCGCAGCCGGTCGCACGAGATCCGAGGTCATATCCGCACGACCCTATTGGTGGCGCGCGGCGCCTCCCCGAGCCACATCTACGTTTCCGCCGCAGAGCACCGACGTCCTGATCGTCGGCGCCGGCTACACGGGACTATCCGCGGCGCTGGTGCTGGCGCGCGCGGGGCGGCAGGTCACCGTGGTCGACGCCGGGGTGCCGGGGTTCGGCGCAAGTACGCGCAACGGCGGACAGGTCGGCAGCGGCAACCAGAAATTCCGGGTGAAGACGCTGATCGCGATGCAGGGCGAGCGCAAGGCCGTCGAGCTGCTTCACGAAGGCGTCGCGATGCTCGACGGCATCGAGGCGCTGGTGCGCGACGAGCAGATCGACTGCTCGTTCCGCCGCTGCGGCCGCTTCCGCGGCGCGATGCGTCCCGAGCATTACGACGCCATGGCGCGCGACATGGAAGACCTGGCGCGCTACGCGGGCGTCACCTTCGAGATGGTCGAGCGCCGCAATCAGCACACGGAAATCGCGACCGACATGTTTCACGGCGGATCGCTGCTCCCGCAGGACGCGGCGCTGCATCCGGGGAGATATCACGCCGGCCTGATGGCACGGGCGATTGCAGCCGGCGCAACAGTGTTCGGCAACAGCCCGGTCGGCGCGATCGCGCGCGAACGCGACGGACACAACGTCCAGATTGGCAACCGCACGATCCGGGCGCGCGACGTGCTGATCGCCACCAACGGCTACACGAAGAACGTCAGTCCTTACTTCGACCAGCGCATTGTGCCGGTCGGCTCGGCGCAGATCGCCACCGAGATCATGCCGCCCGAGGTATTCGATCGCCTGATGCCCGGCGGCCGAGTCTATGGCTGCACCAACCGGGTGTTCTTCTATTTCCGCCCGGCGCCCGACGAACGCCGGCTGATCTGGGGCGGCCGCGTCGATCACTTCAAGCCGGAGACCGCGATGGCCGCCTATGCGCATCTGGCGCGAGACCTACTGCGGGCGTTTCCGATGCTCGGCGACGTCCGCGTCACCGACGCGTGGAGCGGCCTGATCGGCCACAGCTTCGACGACTTCCCGCATCTCGGCCGCGCGCCCGACGGCGTATACTACGCGATGGGCTATTGCGGCACCGGCGTCTCCCGCTCGACGCATTTCGGGCGGAAGATTGCGCTGAAGATGCTCGGCCACGCCGACGGCCGCTCTGCCTTCGACGACCTCGCTTTCCCCAGCCATCCGTTTCACGCTTTCGCGCGCCCCGCCGTGCCGCTGGTCGAGAGCTGGTACAGGGCGCGCGACTTCACCGGCCTTTAGCCCGGAAATGCCGTCAGTTTGCGCCAGATCAATATGGGTATCATGATAGGGAGCATGATCGCGGCCAGTCATTGACGCCTGTGGGGGCCTCGTAATGCTGAAATTATCTCGGCGGGACCATTTCTTTCACCCGTGTACCGCCTGCCGCTCCACCGCGAGCCTGTTTCGCATCAGCCCGCTGGGCGATCAGAGCGAATTGCGGAGCTACGAGTGCCGGCGCTGTTCGCGGGTCGACCATTACGAAGTTGCGGCCGATCCTGCGGCGGCCTGGGTTCTGCTCGACCCCACGCCCGCCGCAGACGGCTGCTCCGCTTGAAACGCGAGCGCGCTCAACTCACCCTTCGCTCGCGTTTCTCCCAATAAGGCTGGCGCAGTTCGCGCTTCAGGATCTTGCCGGCGCCGGACAGCGGCAGCGGCGTCTCGGTGATCTCGACGCTGCGCGGGCACTTGTAGCCGGCGATCAGCGCCTTGCAGTGGGCGATCAGCTCGTCGGCTGTCACCGTCGCGCCGGCCTTGGTGACGACGACGGCGTGGACCTGCTCGCCCCAGGCGTCGTGCGGAATGCCGATGACGGCGCATTGCGCCACCGCCGGATGCTGCGCCACCGCGTTCTCGACCTCGACCGAGTACACGTTCTCGCCCCCGGAGATGATCATGTCCTTGACGCGGTCGACGACGAAGACGAAGCCGTGCTCGTCCATGTAGCCGCCGTCGCCGGTGTGCATCCAGCCGCCGGCCAGCGCCCGCGCGGTTTCCTCCGGACGTTCCCAATAGCCCATCATCACGTTGTCGCCGCGCACGCAGATCTCGCCCACCGTGCCATAGGGCACCGGCTTGTCGTCGGCATCGACGATGCGCACTTCGCAGCCGAGCGTCGCGCGGCCGGCGGCGCGCTGGCGGCCCTTGGCCTTGCCTTCGCCGATATGCTCCTTCCAGTGCAGCAGCGTGGCGATCGGCGACAGTTCGGTCATGCCGTAGGCCTGGGTGAACTGCACGTGCGGCAGCGCGGCGCTGGCGCGCGCCAGCACGGCCTCGCTGATCGGCGAGGCGCCGTAGACGATGTTTTTCAGCGATGACAGGTCGTAATTCTTCAGCGCCGGATGATCGACGAACATCTGGATCATGGTCGGCACCAGCAACACGTCGGTGACGCGCTCGTTCTGCATCGCCTGCATCACGCCTTCCGGCGTGAATGACGGGATCATCACATTGGAGCCGCCCGACAGCAGCAGCGAATACATCGCCGCGCCATTCGCCAGATGGAACATCGGCGCGGCGTGCAGATACACCGATGTCCCTGGGAAGAGGCCTTCGCCGAGCGCGTTGAGCGCGTTGGCCATCAGGTTGCCGTGGCTCAGCATCACGCCCTTGGAGCGGCCGGTGGTGCCGCCGGTGTAGAAAATGCCGGCGAGATCGTCGGCTTTTCGCATCGCGTCCGGAATCGGCTCGTGCGCCGCGATGACGTCCTCGTAGCTGCGCATGCCCTCCGGCACGTCGCCGTCGTCGGCATAGATCATCGCCATCCCGGGAATGGCCTTCGCCAGCGCGGCGCCGGTCGAGGCGAACGCCTTGTCGACCACCAGCGCCACCGCGCGGCAGTCGCGCAGCGCATCTTCGTTCTCCAGCGCGCTCCAGCGGATGTTGAGCGGCACGATCACGCCGCCGCACCAGCCAGCGGCCAGATACATTTCCAGATAGCGATCGGAATTCATCGACAGGATGGCGACGCGTTCGCCCTCGCCGACGCCGAGCGCGCGCAGCCCGCCCGCGAGCCGCGCGACGCGGTCCCCGACCTCGCGCCAGTTGCGCTTTCGCCCGTTGAAAACGGTGGCGAGGCCGTCCGCGTTGATCTGCAGCGCCCGCCGCAGGCCGTGAGTGATGTTCATGTAGTCCTCCCTATGTTGTTTTCGTCTTATTTCTTCTTCGTGGTGGGCGCTCTGGCGGCGCTCTTCTTGGTCCTCGGTGCTGGTGGTTGCTTGATCGGTCGCTTATTCACCGTCGCGGTGGCGAGGCCTTCGGTCAGCCGTTCGGCGAAATCGTCGGCGATCGCATCCGGCGTCAGCTCGCCGCCACGTTGATACCAATGACCGATCCAGTTGAGCGAGCCGGCGATGGCGAACGCCGCCATCTTCGGATCGCACGGCTTGATCGAGCCGTCGGCGATGCCCTCAGTGATGTAGCGCCGGAAGGTCCGGTCGATGCCGCGCTTGGCGGCGCGCACGGTCTTGGCGTTGCTCGGGCTGAGGTCGCGCGGATCGAACCGCACCAGGCTGGCGCCGAAATCCGTCGCCATCGTCTCCGCATAGGAGTGCACCAGCGCGCGCAATTTGCCGAGGCCGTTCTGCCGGCTGCCGTCGATCGCCGCGATGAAGCCGTCGACCTGCTCCTGCCCCAGCGCCCAGCATTCGAACAGGATGTCCTCCTTGCTGCGGAAGTAGTTGTACAGCGCCGGCTTGGTGATGTTCAGCCGCTCGGCGACCTCGTTGAGCGTGGCGCGATGATAGCCCTGCTCGAGAAACAATTGCACGGCCGTGCGCAGCACCGCCTCGCGCTTTTCGTCGCGGGCGCGGCGGCGGTTCTCGAACGGCATCCAGGGCGAGGTCGTGTCGTTGGCGGGGCGTCCGTCCATCATGCATCCGTGAAACGGGGCCGATTGACTCCGGCGCCGACGGCTTATATTACTCACGGGTAATAAAAAGTCCAACGAGTAAGATTGGGAGAGAAACAGATGGCGTCACCCGTTTACGTCGCCGGCGTCGGCATGATCCCGTTCATGAAGCCGGGCGCCAGTGAGCCCTATCACCTGATGGGCGCCGAGGCGGCGCGCCGCGCCTCAGCGATGCCGCATC
>NZ_BADD01000713.1 GCF_000333455.1 Rhodopseudomonas sp. B29 | reverse complement strand
AGCGCGTTCGCCGGTGCGGCGATCGCCGTCATCGTCATCACCAGCGCACCAATAATGACTTTAGGACTTACTCGCATCAGCCGACCCCTTTGATGGAACAACTGTCATCAAGCGTAACACAGGGTCTTGGCTTGAACAGCCCAAAAAAGGCGCTGTACTGATTATTTTTCCTGCATTGAGCCGGCGTCGCAGAATGGTCGGCTATCCATATTGGGGGAAACTCTCCTTATTTTGGGGCTTTGGATCGCTGACTGCGGCGCATGCGCACAGGCGGCCGCGAGCGGCGCGCCGACACCTACCAACAGGCGCTATTTGGCGGTCGACATCGCCGATTTGCGGCGACCACGACGCGCCGGCGGGCGCTCTTCACTTACACCCGGCTCGGCGTCGGACTTGGCTGTCGCTTTTTCGCGCTGCGGCGAAAGCATCTTCTCGCGGCGGCGACGCTCGACATCGAAGCCGGATTCGGACGGCACGAACTGACTATTCCCCTCGACGAGCTGGGTGAGTACGGCGAGGAACGCGGGATGGAACGGCGGCGCCAAAGGAGCCAATAGCCGCTCCTGCGCCTTCATCATGCAGACCCGGGCCTGTTCATGAACCTCCTCTCCCGCAGGGGTTAGGAAGGCTATCATCGAGCGGCGATCACGCTGGCTGCGTTCGCGCCGCACCAGGCCGCGCTCCGACAAACGCTCCAACACGTCAGCCACGTTGGTCCGGTCGATACCAACCTCGTGGCCGAGGGTGACCTGATCGCTGCCGGGATAATAATGCAGCGCAGTGAGCAGGCCGTACTGGACCGGCGTGATGCCGAACTGCTTGCACTCCTCGACGAAGATGGCGTTGTGGATCTGATGCAGGCGGCGGACCAGATAGCCCACCCGCGACCACAGCGGCAGCCGGCCGGGCGCCGGACCGCCGTCCGCGTGCTGATCCATCACATCATATTCGGTCATTCCGTCCTCTCAGGCTCGTCCAGCGACGGCGCATTGCGGCGCCGAAAAAATCAGCATAGCCCACATTGACACCCCGTCGCATGAAAAATAATATCATCAGTATAGCCCGTATTATCCGGCGAGCTTTGAGGTGTCTCAAGTGTCTTCCGGAGCAAGATCGCTGCCAGTCACGCGCAACCCGCAGGCGCGCGCCGGGCTGGCCTCAGAGACAAGGACCGCCCATCCGATGACGCCCAGGACGCGGAAGATCGCGCTTGA
>NZ_BADD01000714.1 GCF_000333455.1 Rhodopseudomonas sp. B29 | reverse complement strand
GGCCGCCGGACGAAAAATGTAGATGCTGTCCGACCGGTTCACCGACGCCATGATCAAGCTTGAAGCCGGGGTCCGCGCCAACTCTGTCCCGATGATCAGATCAGCGCAGCTGTCGTTTGCCGAAATCCTTCGACCAGGCCACGCAGCTCAACGTCGGTATCGAGCACGCGATTCAGAAGGAAATGGCACGATGAAGGTGCAGCGTTGGGACGGCAAGCCGATCAGCACGCCAGGCATTTACAGCGGCGTTCCGATGGAGGTGTATCACGGCGCCAATCTGTGCGACGCGCCGTCTATCTCGTCCTCTGGGCTGCGCAAGATAGCCAGTCAGAGCCCGGCGCACTACTGGTGCGAAAGCCCGTACAACCCGGATCGGATCGATCCTGACGAATCCGAGCCGCTGGTGTTCGGCCGCGCCGCGCATCACCTTCTCCTTGGTGAAGACGACTTCAACACGCTGTACGTTGTCAGGCCCGACAAGTGGGACTCGTGGCGCACCGACGCCGCCAAAGCGTGGAAGGCTGAACAGGAGGCCCAGGGCCGAACGGTTCTGCTGGCGGTTTCCAGCGCCTCGTTGCGCTCGCGCAGCGCGCGCTCGACATTTTCGGCGTCGGTGATGTCCTGGAAGGTCAGCATCGTGGCGCCGTCGGGCAGCGGCATGGTGCGGCACGACAGCACGCTGCCGTCCTTGCGCTCGATCTTGAGCAGCACGTGACGGCGATCGTCGATGCCGGTGATGGCGCCGCGCAGCGCCTGCCAGAACACCGCATGGTCGTAGAGCGGCCGGCACCAGGCCTCGACGGCCTCGATATGCGGGCTCGTCTCA
>NZ_BADD01000715.1 GCF_000333455.1 Rhodopseudomonas sp. B29 | reverse complement strand
CGATGTCGATGCCCTGCTCGTCCAGCCAAGTATCGTTGTAGTACGTGTCCGAGTAGCGCTCGCCGTCATCGCACAGCACCGTCACAAGCGATCCCGTGCGGCCGTCGCGCAACATCGCCGACGCGCACCAGCACAGTGCTATAAAATTCGCGCCCGTCGATCCGCCGACGCGGCGAGAGAGACGCGCGGACAACACGCGGGCGGCGGCAATCGACGCGGCATCCGGTACGCGCATCATCTGGTCGATGACGACATCGACGGTGAGGCGCTCGACTGGGCGCACAAGCGCCTGCTCGGCCGCCCCGAGCAGCGCAAGATCCTGATGATGATCTCGGACGGCGCGCCGGTCGACGACTCGACGCTGTCGGTCAACCCCGGCAACTACCTCGAGCGCCATCTGCGCCACATCATCGAAGAGATCGAGACCCGCTCGCCGGTCGAACTGATCGCCATCGGCATCGGCCACGACGTCACGCGCTACTATCGCCGCGCCGTCACCATCGTCGATGCCGAAGAACTCGGCGGCGCCATCACCGAGAAGCTGGCCGAGCTGTTCAGCGAGACGGCATCGGCCCCCTCCGCGAGTCCCGGCAAGCCGCGACGCCGGCTGCATTGACGAGGTCTCGCGAAGCGCGATGAGCCGATATTCGCCTTCGCTGATCAGCATCGTTGAGCAAGGCGCGGATCTCGCGCACGGCGAGCTCCCTCCCCCCTTGCGGGGGAGGGTTGGGGGTGGGGGTACCACGGGCGAGGCGCTTACTTTGCGGCCGCGCTCAGCCGATGCGCTCACCTCGTGGACCCCCACCCCCGACCCCTCCCCGCAAGGGGGAGGGGGGACGTCGCGGCGGCTTTTTCTCCAAACAGTTACTTCGGCAAGTCTTGCTACGCTGATATCAGCGCGGCAACCGGCGCTGGCGCAGATTGCGCGGGCGCCGAACGATACCGACGAACTCACCGCGACCAGCACCACCAAGGTCGAACGCATCGAGGTGCGGGCGCGGCCGATCGATGCGTTCGATCTGCGCGACAAGTCACGCCGGCAGTTCGGCAGCCTGCGGTTTCGCAGCGGCCTGGTGCTGAGTTCGGGATTTCGTGGCTTCGGCGGGTTGTCGGCGCTGCGGCTCGACCCCAAGGGCGAGCGCTTCGTTGCGCTGTCCGACCACGGCAGTTGGTTTACCGGGCGGATCATCTATTCGGGCAGCGACATGACCGGACTCGCCGACGTCGAGGCGGCACCGTTACTCGGCGCCGACGGCGTCGCGCTGAATACGCGCGGCTGGCACGATTCGGAGTCGCTCGCTTTCGACGGCGGCACCGCCTATGTGGGCCTCGAGCGCGTCAACCAGATCGTCAGGTTCGACTTCGGCCGCGATGGCTTCCAGGCGCGCGGCCAGCCCATCGTGGTGCCGCAGGCGCTGCGGCATCTCCCGAACAACAAGGGCATCGAAGCCCTGGTGTTCGTCCCCAAAGGTCAACCGCTCGCCGGCACGCTGATCGCGCTGTCCGAACGCGGCCTCGACGCCGATCGCAACATCATGGGCTTTCTGATCGGCGGCAAGACGCCGGGCGTGTTTTCGGTGCGGCGGACTCAGAACTTCGACATCAGCGACGCCGCTCTGCTGCCGGGCGGCGAACTGCTGATCCTCGAGCGCAAATTCTCCTGGCTCGAAGGCGTCCACATCCGCATCCGCCGGATCGCGCTGAATTCGATTGTACCCGGCGCGCTGATCGATGGGCCGGTGATCTTCGACGCCGACATGGGGATGGAGATCGACAATCTCGAAGGCCTCGACGTCTTCACCACGGCCGACGGCGAAACCGTGCTGACGATGATCTCCGACGACAACTTCTCGATGCTGCAGCGAACGATGCTGCTGCAATTTACGTTGGCGCCGGAGTAATCCGCGTACGACTGAGATTAGTACGTTTTCGCACGAAGTGGGCACCGGTCCGAGTGAAGAAAACGTGCCAAAACAAAACCAGAACTCCGGCTTCTGATTTTATCAGAACCGAAAGACTCTAGCCCGAGGAGGCTGCGCGCTTGGCGCTTTCCACCGCGGCCGCGGCGAACTCGAGCGCCTGGCGCTGCGCCGCCTCGAATTCGGGGGCCGCCGTCAGCGCGCGCCGGATCATCCGCGCCAGATCAGCGCGGCGGTATGGCTTCGATAGCAGCAGGATGTCGGCGTCCACACGGTCCTGATGGATCAGCGCATTCTCCGAATAGCCCGACGTGAACAGCACTTTGAGCCCTGGCCGACGCTTGGCCATCTCGGCCGCGAGCTGAACCCCATTATAGGCGCCGGGCATCACCACGTCGGTGAACAACAGATCAAACGCAGCCTTGCTGTCGCAGATCGAGAGTGCCGCGGCGGCGTTGCCGACCGACAGCGTGGTGTAACCGAGGCTCCTGAGCTGGGCGTTGACATAGCTACGCACCATCGCGTCGTCCTCGACCACCAAGATGGTCTCGCTGCCACCCACCGGGCCTTCCTCGGCGGCAGCGGCAACGTGATGCTCGATTTCCGAGACCGCGCGCGGCAGATAGAGTCGGAACGTGGTGCCGAGGCCTTCTTCGCTGTACAGCGTGATGTGGCCGCCGGATTGCTTGATGAAGCCGTACACCATGCTGAGTCCGAGCCCGGTGCCCTTGCCGACCTCCTTGGTGGTGAAGAACGGATCGAACACCTTGCTGCGAATCGGCTCAGGAATGCCACTCCCGGAATCCGTGATCGCGATGGTTACGTAGTCGCCGGGCGTCATGCCGGCCAGCCGTCGCGCCAGTTCGGCGTCGATGGTGACGTTGGCAGTTTCGAGCGTCAGCTTGCCGCCGCCCGGCATGGCATCGCGCGCGTTGACGGCGAGATTGACCAGCGCCGATTCCAGTTGGCCTCGATCCACGTAGATCGGCCACGTATCAGGTGCCAGCACGGTCTCGACTTCGATCTGCTCGCCGAGCGTCGGCCGCAACAGGCTGCGCAATCCGGCCACCAGCGCGTTGAGGTCGGTCTCGTCCGGACGCAGCGGCTGTTTGCGGGCGAAGGCGAGCAGAAGCCTCGTCAATTCGGCGCCGCGATCCGCGGCCTCGCTGATCAGTCTGGCGATGGCGGCGAGGTGTGGCTGATCGGCGACGCCGTCGCTGATGACGTCGATGGTGCCGGTGATCACCGTCAGCATGTTGTTGAAGTCGTGTGCGATGCCACCGGTGAGCTGGCCGATCGACTCCATTTTCTGCGACTGACGTAGTTGCTCCTCGAAGGCGATCTTCTCAGTGAGATCTCGAAGGAAGGCGTTGATGACGAAGCTGCCGTCGAGATAGAGCCCGGTCATCGCGACTTCGATCGGGATCGGCGAGCCGTCGCGGCGGATGGCCTCGATCTCGACGCGGAAGCCGCTGTTGTCGCGGCCGAGCGACGACGTGAACTTCGAAAAACTCTCCGCCCATTCGGGAAGCTTGTCGGGCGGAATGATCAGTTCGAACACGTCGCGCCCGAGGGTTTCGGCGCGGCTCCAGCCGAACATCAGCTCCGCATGCGGACTCCATTCGGTCACCGTGCCGGCAGCGTCGACCTGAATGAAAGCGTCGAGCGCGGTGTCGATGATCGCACGCGCCATCTGCTCGCTGCGGCGCAACGCCTGTTCGACCATCTTGGTCTTGGTGATGTCGTGATACACCATCACGGCGCTTTGGATCTCGCCGCTTTCGCTACGCAGCGGACGACCATTGGCGATGAGATACGAGCGGTGGTTGGATCCGTGCCGCTGCACGATGAATTCGAAGTTCTCGATGGTTTCGCCCAGGAAGGCGCGCCGCAGCGGCGAGTATTCCGGATCGAGCGGGCTGCCGTCGGGAAGAAACCGTTCGAAGGAGCGCGTCGTGTTGAGCAGCCCGACGCCGGACAATTGACCAAACAATGCTCGAGCAGCCGGATTGGTGAGGATCACCATCCCTTGCGCATCGGCCACCAGCACCGGATCGACCATGTTGTCGATGGTGTTCTGCAGCACCCCGGAGAGGCGGTTGCGTTGATCGGCCTCGTCGGCCAGCGCTTTGGCCTTGCTATCGGATTCGCTGCTCATGCGCATCAAGGCCTCGGCCAGGACGCTGATTTCGCGGCTGCCGCCGGGAGTGACTTCGACGGCTTCGCCGCGCGAGAACGCCTCGACCGAGCGGGTGATCCGAACCAGAGGCTTGGTCAGCGACCGCGCCAGCGGGATGGCCACCACCATCGCCAGCAGGATCGCCACCACGCCGACCGAGATAGTAGAGTTGCGAATAGCAGTCTGAGCAGCCGCCAGCAGAGCGTAGGGCCGCATCTCCACCACCGCGATAAGCGGCCCGTCGGCGAGCCGGACCCAACTCCAGCCGAGGCCGAACCGGGCGCCGGCGGCATTCGTCACGACGCGCGGCGGCCCGGCCGAAGTAAGCAGGCTGGAGACATCGGAAAACTCGTCCTGGAGGCGATGCCTTGCACCAAGATCGAAACCGAACTCCTGAGAGGGGTCGGGATGCAGCAGATAATCGCCGTCTTGGTTGATGACGTAGATCTGGTTGCCGGATTCGGCGCTCTTGCGAATACGGGAGAGCTCGGTTCGTAGATCCGTGTTGATGACCAGAAGCCCCAGCCGCGAGCCGTCGGCGGCGTCGATCGGCGCCATGGTCCGCACCGTCGGTATGTGGGGGATTTCGAGACCCTTGTCGGCCTTGTTGAGCTCGATCTTGGAGATCGAGATTCGGCCCGGCGGCAACGCCAGGCCGTCCTTCACATAGGCCCGGTCGCCACGCCTCGTCAGCTGTGATGACGGCACGATCCGGACTGAGCCATTCGGTCCAAGGCGATCGACGCGGACCAACTCGAGACCACCGTCGTCCGGCGCGATGATGCGCAGAATCGCGGCTGCCGGCTTGGCGGAAAGCTCGGCGACGAACCGCTCCTCGATCCGTCGTCGCCAGTTCGGCGGCTCCGGCGCGCCGGCACGGATCGCGTCACGCCGAACGGTCAACAAATCACGCAGTGCTGGAGAGACTTGGGCGCTGGCGGCGTCGGCGCGTGTATTTCGTATTGCCGCGTCGAGGAGTGCGGCATTCAGACTGGCGTTGGTCTGCAGCCGGGCCAGGGCGCGCGGCATCACCAGCTCGACGACGTTGTAGTAATTGAGAACCCCGAGGACCGCGGTGGTCACCAGGACCAGCGCTACCATCGCCAACGTCAATCGAGTCGAAAGCTTCATTGCGCCCTCTGCACGATGCGATCGGCGCAGGCGCTTGACCGCGCGCCCGCTGCGCTTCCCTCGACGACGGATCGCACCGTCGCAGGAGTTGCGCATCGGCCCGAGTTCCCGTCACCTCGGTAATCTACGGTGATTCGACCAAAGGAGTGATCTGGGGCCGTTACGAAGCTGTGGGCGAGCTCTGTACCGTGAAATTGGTACCATCAAACATCAGCCAGCGGGTTCACGCCGCTGTATTCCACTACAAACAGTAAACGTCACAACGAAACGGCCGGATCTCCGGACCCGGCCGTTTCGTCGTTCAAACTATCGATTCGGCGCGCGAGAGGCCGATCAGCTCGCCGCGGCGACCGGCTCGGCCGACTTCTTCTTGGCGATGGCACGCTTCAGCTCGACAGCCTTCGGCGACAACTCGGCGTCGCTGGCCTTGAGCAGATAGGCATCGAGGCCACCGCGATGGTCGACGCTCTTGAGCGCATTGGTCGACACCCGCAGCCGCACCGGGCGGCCGAGCGCGTCGGACAAGAAGGTGACGTTGACCAGATTGGGCAGGAAACGCCGCTTGGTCTTGATGTTCGAGTGGCTGACCTTGTGGCCGACCTGGGCACCCTTGGCGGTCAGTTCGCAGCGCCGGGACATGGCGAAAATCCTCTGTACTCCCCGCCGGCCCACCGATGCAGGCGCGAGGCTTCGTTCAATCGTCCATTTCAGGAACCGCGGACGTATAGTCGGAGGGATGCGCAGCGTCAAGGTCGCGGAGTACGGCAACGCCGATGATTCGCGCGGAACCGACCACGCCTGCGGCATCCGACCTCGGCTGCGGGCGACCTATCCCGCACCATATTAACGACTTAATCGGCTTCGCATTGTTCTGGTCCGATTGCCATGCAACAGAAGAAGATGCAACCGGGTGCGATCGCACTCGCAGGGCCGCCCCTCGTGATGAATGGTTTCGACAGCGCAGCCGGATCGCCAGCGGTTGCGCGGATTTTGTCCCGCCGGATGCGGGCCTTCTTCGGGTGCAGGACTGTGGCAGGGGCCTTTACCGCCGCAGTGCTGGGTGTCGTTCTCCCAGATTCGGCCTGCGCCCAGGCCAAGCTCGACGCCCGCTACGAAGCGTCGCTGGCCGGCATCGAGGTCGGCAAGGGCGCCTGGGTCATCGAAATCGACGACGATCGCTATGCGGCCTCCGCCACTGGGGCGACGTCCGGCTTGCTGCAGGCCTTTTCCAGCGGCCACGGCAGCGGCGCATCCCAGGGCAAAATCGTCGGCGACCAGATGGTGCCGGCGACCTACACGGCCAATATCGCCAGCGGCAAGAAGGCCGAGACCATCCGGATGACGCTGAACAGCGGTAACGTGAAGGAGTTCTCGATCGAGCCGGAGCCGCCGGTCGATGCCGACCGCATCCCGGTGACCGACGCGCATAAGCGCGGCGTGCTCGATCCGATGACCGGCTCGCTGGTGCGCGCGCCCGGCACCGGTGATCCGATGAGCCCCGACACCTGCCGGACCGCGACGCCGATCTTCGACGGCCGGATGCGCTATGACCTCAAGCTCGACTACAAGCGCATCGAGACCGTGAAGGCCGAGAAGGGCTATGCGGGCCCGGCGCTGGTCTGTGCGATCTATTTCTCGCCGATCTCCGGCTACATCCCCGACCGCGCCGCGATCAAATACCTGATCGAGCAGCGCAAAATGGAAGTCTGGCTGGTGCCGCTGACCGGCACGCGGGTGCTGGTGCCGTTCAAGGTCAAGATCCCGACGCCGCTCGGCAATGCCGTGCTTGAGGCGACACAATTCGTCGTCAGCGCAATGCCGCCGAAATCGGCCTCTCGCAGCCACTGAGGCGCCTTGAACGCCTCGCGCTGAATCCTGTTGACTCAGCGACGATTCGTCGAACGCCTGTGAATCGGCGCAACTGCCTGATCGAGGCCTGTCGAGGGTCGCGAGCGCACCTTATCTGGTGGGAAGGAGGCATCCACAACCGACATCTTGGGAGGCGCCACCCAAAGACTCGCCGAGTCTGCGATTCGGCCGCGTTTCGTTCCAGACTCGTTCCAACCCTTAACTCACGGCCGCATCTCCGTCACAATGTGACACAGACTTGACCGTCACGGCCTAGAAATCCGGTCAGAATGCCTCTCTCGTCTTTAGGGTCGTTAACCCACGACCGCGCTCCGGGCGCCGGCGTCACTGCGGTGCTGGGCCCGACCAACACCGGCAAGACCTATCTGGCGATCGAGCGGATGGTGGCGCACCCATCCGGACTGATCGGGCTGCCGCTGCGGCTGTTGGCGCGCGAGGTCTACAACAAGATCGTCGACAAGGTTGGCGAGCACGCCGTCGCGCTCGTCACCGGCGAAGAGAAGATCAAGCCGCCCAAGGCGCGCTACTGGGTCTCGACCGTCGAGGCAATGCCGCGCGATCTCGACGTGTCGTTTCTCGCCGTCGACGAAATCCAGATCGCCGCCGATCTCGAGCGCGGGCACGTCTTCACCGATCGCATCCTGCGCCGGCGCGGCCGCGACGAGACGCTGCTGCTCGGCGCCGCCACGATGCGGCCGATGATCGAGCGGCTGCTGCCGGGCGCCAGCATCGTCACACGGCCGCGGTTGTCGCAGCTCGAATTCGCCGGCGACCGCAAATTGACGCGGCAGCCGCGTCGCACCGCCATCGTGGCGTTTTCAGCGGACGAAGTTTACGCCATCGCCGAACTGATCAAGCGCCAGCACGGCGGCGCCGCTGTGGTGCTGGGCTCGCTGAGCCCGCGCACCCGTAACGCGCAAGTCGCGATGTTTCAGTCCGGCGATGTCGATTACCTCGTCGCCACCGACGCCATCGGCATGGGGCTGAACCTCGACGTCGATCACGTCGCGTTCGCCTCCGATCGCAAATTCGACGGCTATCAGTTTCGCAGGCTGACGCCCGCGGAATTCTCGCAGATCGCCGGCCGCGCCGGCCGGGCGACGCGCGACGGTACGTTCGGCACCACCGGGCGCTGCGCGCCGTTCGAGCCCGAACTCGTCAACGCTTTGCAGAATCACAGCTTCGAGCCGGTGAAGATGCTGCAATGGCGCAATTCCGAACTGGATTTCTCGTCGGTCGGCGCTCTGCAGGTGTCACTGTCCGAGTCGCCACGTCACGACGCGCTGACCCGCGCGCCGGTGGCCGAAGATCTGCGGGTGCTCGATCACATCGCGCGTGATGCCGAAGTGCGCGAAATGGCGCACGGCAAGGCCGCGGTCGAGCGGTTGTGGGAGGCCTGTCAGGTCCCGGACTATCGCAAGCTGGCGCCGGCCGCGCATGCAGAGCTGGTCGCGACGTTGTATCGCTTCCTGATGCATCGCGGACGCATTCCCCGACAGCTGGTTCGCCGCGCAGGTTGAACAGGCCGATCGGATCGATGGCGGCATCGATACGTTGTCGGCGCGCATCGCCCATATCCGGACCTGGACCTTCGTGGCCAACCGTCCCGACTGGCTCGGTGACCCTGAACACTGGCAGGGCATCTCGCGCGATGTCGAAAATAAATTGTCAGATGCCTTGCACGATCGGCTCACGGAACGTTTCGTAGATCGCCGGACCAGTGTATTGATGCGCCGCCTGCGGGAAAACACGATGTTGAATACGGAAATTGGCAAGACCGGCGAGGTGATCGTAGAAGGCCATGTGATCGGCCGCCTCGACGGATTCACCTTTGCGCCTGACGCGGCCGAGGCCGGCTCGGATGCGAAGGCTCTGCAGGCGACAGCGCAAAAGGCGTTGGCCGGCGAGATCGAGGCACGCGCCGAGAAGCTGTCGGCTGCGCCGGACGAACAATTCGTCCTGACCTCGGACGGCACCATTCGCTGGACCGGCGACGCGGTCGCCAAGCTGGTCGGCTCGGACGACGTGCTGCGGCCGCGGCTGCGCATCGTCGCCGACGATCGTCTGGCGGGCGCGCCGCGCGAAGCCGTGCAGGCCCGGCTCGACCTGTGGCTAAAGACCCATATCGAAAAGCTGCTCGGCCCGCTGTTCGAACTCGGCAAGGCCGAAGACGTCACCGGCATCGCCCGCGGCATTTCCTTCCAGCTCGTCGAAGCGCTCGGCGTCATCGAACGCCAGAAGATCGCTGCCGAGATGAAGGATCTCGACCAGCCGTCGCGCGCCACGCTGCGCAAATACGGCGTGCGGTTCGGCGCCTATCACATCTATGTGCCGTCTTTGCTGAAGCCCGCCGCGCGCGCGCTGGCCTCGCTGCTGTGGGCTCAGAAGCACGACAATGTCGACATGTCGGCGCTGTCGGGTGCGCAGCATCTGGCGAGCAGCGGCCGTACCTCGTTTCCTGCCGACAAGGCGCTCGATCGCGACGTCTATCGCACGCTGGGCTACCGGCTGTGCGGCGAGCGCGCTGTGCGGGTCGATATTCTGGAGCGGCTCGCCGACCTGATCCGCCCGGCGCTGGCCTGGCGCGAAGGCACCCAGGGCGAGAAGCCCGCGGGTGCATTCGACGGCCGCAGCTTCGTGGTGACCCAGGCGATGACGTCGCTGACCGGTTCGGCCGGGGAAGATTTCGCCTCGATCCTGAAGGCGCTCGGCTATCGCATGGAGAAGCGCCCGGCGTTGCCGCCGGCACCGAAGCCCGCCGCAGCGGCCGAAGCTGCGCCGGCGCAGGCCGATGCGGCCGCGTCTCAGGACAGCGGCCTCTCCGCCGAAGACCACGCCATTCTGGCCGGGGCGATTGCGTTCGAGCCGAGCGTCGCTGAACCAAGCGCGACCGAAGTTACCGACACCGCCGCCACGGAAGCTGCTGCCGAGGCCGCAGCGGACGCCGCGCCTGTGGCTGAAGAACCCGCTTCTGCCGATCAGTCGGCCGAAACGGCGCCGACCGAAGCTTCCGCTGAAGCGACTGCTTCCGAGCCTGTCTCTGAACCTGTGGCCGACGCTACGGCGGAGCCCGCGGCGGCCGAAGCCGGCGCGACCGAAACGCCTGCTGCCGAGGCTGCTCCCGCAGCCGACGGCGGCCTTGTCGAGGTTTGGCGGCCGGGCGGCCGCTCGGACGAGCATCGTCCGCGTCACGACCGTCAGCGCCACCGTGGCCGTCCGCATCAGGGTGGCCAGGCGGCTACCCCGAGCGAGGGCGGCGAAGCTGCCGGCGAGCGCCAGGGCCGCGGCGGCGACGATCGCAACAATGGCGACCGGCGCGAGCGTCGCGGCGGGGACTTCCGTCCGCGCCGCGAAGCCGGCGCCGAAGGCGAAGGCGGTGGCCGTCGCGAAGAGCGTGGTGGAGATCGCGGACCTCGCGAGCGCTTCAAGGGCCGCGACAAATTCCAGGACAAGTCCAAAGGCGGTGGCAAAGGTGGCCGCGATGGCAACGACCGCGGCGCCTCGCATCGCCAGTTCGCCTCCAGCGCGCCGCGCGAGCGGGACCGCGATCGTCCGATCGATCCGAACTCGCCGTTCGCCAAACTGGCGGCTCTGAAAGAGCAACTCGCCGGCCGCAAGGACTGATCGCGCGCCGGCTTCACCGCAGCGGTGCAAACTCAAGAGGATGCGTGGAGCGTCAGCGCCTCGACAAATGGCTGTGGCATGCCCGCGTGGTGCGGGCGCGCAGCAGCGCCGTGGCACTGATCGAGGCCGGACACGTCCGTATCAACGGCGCGCGGGAGAAATCACCGGGGCACGCGGTGAAGCTGGGCGATGTGCTGACGGTGTCGCTCGACGGCGGTGTCCGCATCCTGCAAGTGGCAGGCTTCGCCGAGCGACGCGGCGATGCATCGAGTGTCACTGGACTTTATACCGACCCTTCGCAACCTAAAGATTAGGCATCGCCGCTTGCGGCATCGCAACTCCTGCGGTACGCAAGCACTCAAAATTAGAACCGTTCCGGAGCCTTTGGGATGACGTACGTCGTCACTGAAAACTGCATCAAGTGCAAGTACACCGATTGTGTCGAGGTCTGCCCCGTGGATTGCTTCTACGAGGGTGAGAACATGCTCGTCATCCATCCGGACGAATGCATCGACTGCGGCGTGTGCGAGCCCGAGTGCCCGGCGGACGCCATCAAGCCCGACACCGAGCCGGGCCTCGAAAAGTGGCTCGAGCTGAATGCCGAGCACGCCAAGACCTGGCCGAATCTCACGCAGAAGAAGGACCCGCCGGACGACGCCAAGTCGTTCGACGGCCAGGCCGGCAAGTTCGACAAGTACTTCTGTCGGAGCCCGGCACCGGCGATTGATCGTTCGACCCTGGTGAACGACGAGGCCTGACACGCCTCCGCTTAACCCTGTTGGTGACAATCGCCCTCCGGCCCAAGGCCGGAACGGGCAGATTCGTCATAAATCATTGATTTTTGCGGGAAATGTGCTATTATTGGCACATTCAACAAACTCGGCATGCCGAATTGCGGGCCGGGAAAGGTTCCCGTCAAAGACCGATCAACAGGGGCGTGGCGGTTCCACGCGCAGGCTGTGTCACAGAAAACGCGTAAAAAGAGTATTTCGTCCAAGGGTGTCAAGCAGTCGGCTGCGACCAGCCGCTCTGCAACGAAGCTTCATTCTCGTCCTTCTGTAAAGGACACCCGGCCAGCCGCCAAGCCGCCGAAAGCCACGGCCAAAGCCGTGACCAGCAAGACCAAAAGTCCGGTTCTCAAGGACTCGGCCGCGAAAGCGGGGGGCGCCAAGGTTTCGACAGCAAAGAGTTTCGCCAAGACTCTCGCCACCAAAGGTTCCGCCGCCAAGGCCCCGGCCGCGGCGGACGCCTCCAAGTCCTCGAAAACCAAAAGAAGTGCAATGCCCAGCAAGACTGCCAAGACGACCACCAAGGCGACCGAAACAAAGGCTCCCGTAGCCAAGGCCGCCGCGCCCAAGGCGACGCCCGCCAAGGCCGAAGCCCCCAAGGTCGAGGCTGCCAAGGCGGCTACGACCAAGGCTGTGGCGTCGAAGCCGGCCGCTGCGCCGGAGGTGAAGGCGGTTGCCAAGCCGGAAGCCAAGGTCGAGGCCAAGGCGGCGCCGGTGCAGGCGAAGGTCGAGGAGCCGAAGAAGGCCGTGACCCAGCGCCAGGGCTTCAAGGCACAGGAATTCGTCGTCTATCCGGCGCACGGCGTCGGCCAGATCCTGGCGATCGAGGAGCAGGAAATCGCGGGCGCCAAGCTCGAGCTGTTCGTCATCAACTTCATCAAGGACAAGATGACGTTGCGGGTGCCGACCGCCAAGGTCGCCAATGTCGGCATGCGCAAGCTGTCCGACCCGGCGCTGGTGAAGAAGGCGCTCGAGACGCTGAAGGGCCGCGCCCGGGTCAAGCGCACGATGTGGTCGCGCCGCGCCCAGGAATACGAAGCCAAGATCAATTCGGGCGACATCGTCGCCATCGCCGAAGTGGTGCGCGATCTGTATCGCTCGGAGTCGCAGCCGGAGCAGTCCTACAGCGAACGTCAGCTCTATGAAGCGGCGCTCGACCGCCTGTCGCGGGAGATCGCGGTGGTGCAGCACGTCACCGAGACCGAAGCCATCAAGGAAGTCGAGAGCCAGCTCGCCAAGAGCCCGCGCCGCGGCGCCAAGGCCGAGGCGGATGCCGAAGGCGAAGCCGATGGTGACATCGACGGCGACAGCGACGACGAGTCGGTGACCGACGAGGCCGCGTAAGCGGCACGCACTCAGGAAGTTGTTATCAGGCCCGGCTGTTCGCAGCCGGGCCTTTTTGTTTGCCCGCACACCCATCGTCATTGCGAACCACCGGGTCCGGCCTTCGGCCCGCCCGATGACAGGCTCCGCGAAGCAATCCAGCCGCGAGCACTGCGCGACCTCTCCCCGCGCGCGGGGAGAGGTCGACCCGGAAGAGCGCAGCGAAGCCGGGTCGGGTGAGGGGGCGTTTCCACAAGGCCGAGCGTCTCGGATAGCGTGTAGCGATGCGCTCAGCTGATTAGTCGGCGCTAGGCCTCGCGGAGACGCCCCCTCATCCCACCCTTCTCCCCGCGCGCGGGGAGAAGGAGCGGGCCGTGCTTGCGGCTAATCCGTGCGTAGCTGTGTCGCTCGCGAGCAGAGGCAAACTACGCCTCAGTCGACCACGATCTTCACCAGGTCGCGGGGCTTGACCTGGGCGTGGGCGTCGAGGCCGTTGAGGACGCGGAAGCGGTCGAGCGGCTTGTCGACGCCGGCCATGCGGTGCGACAGCGACTCGGCGGTGTCGCCGGGCTGCACGCTGATCACCTTGATGCGCAGCGGCCGCGCCGCCTGGATCTCTTCGAGCGACAGCCTGCGGAACGACGCCACGGTTTCGCGTGCGTTGCGCTCGCTTTCGGTAGTCTTCTGCCGGGCGGCGAAGATGAAGCGATAGACGTCGCTGCCGAAGCGCAGCGCATAGACCTTGAACTGCCACTGCTCGCCCTGCGCCGTCACCGACGCCGCCGGGAAGCCGTTGATGGTCAGCTGCTCGGTCGAGCTCTTGTCGACATTCTCCATCCAGCCGGAATTCAAGTAATCGCCGAGCGACTGCTCCGCCGGCACGCGCACGACGTCGAACCGCATCGCCTGATTGCCGCCGTCGCGGACGCCGATCACCGCCTGCGCGGTGTTGTCGAGCGTGAACGTGTCCGGCGCCTCGAAGGTGAAGCCGAGCTTGGGATGCAGGAAGCGACGGCCACGGACGAAACCTTCGCTCGGGTCTTCACCGTAGACGAGATTGTCGATGGCGCTGAGATAAGCCTCGCGATCGCGCTCGCCGCGGCCCTCGCCTTGCGGGGCCGCGTATTGCTTGGCGTTGTTCTGGGCGTTGCGGACGCGCTCCGGCGTCGCCGGATGCGAGGCCAGGAAGTCCTGCGAGCGGTTCACGTCGCCGCGGCTGGCCTTGAGTGCGGCGTTGCGCTCCATCGCGGTGAGGAAGCGCGCCGCCCCGTAGGGGTCGAACTGCGCACGCGCGCAAATGCCGATGCCGATGCCGTCGGCCTCGAGCTCCTGCTGCCGTGAGAAGCTCGCCATCGACAGCTTGGTCTTGGCCAGAGCCAGCGCGGTCATGTCGGGATCGTTGCCCATGTCGGTGACGACGCGCGTCACCAGCGCCGCCTGGCGGGCCTGGTCTTCGCGAATCGCCGCGTGCCGGGCGATCACGTGGGCCATCTCGTGCGCCAGCACCGACGACAATTCCGACGTATCGCTGGCCAGCGCGATCAGGCCGCGGGTGACGTAGAGCTGTCCGGTCGGCAGCGCGAAGGCGTTGACGGCGCCGGAATTGAGAATGGTGACCTTGTAGGCGAGGTCCGGCCGCTCGGACGCCGCGACCAGCCGATCGACCGTCGAGCCGATCAGCGCCTCGAGCTTGGGATCGTCATAGGCGCCCCCATAGGTGGCGAGGATGCGCTCGTGCTCTCGCTCTGCTGCCGGCGTCTGCGTGGCCGGGCGTGCCGGCGGCTTGGCCGCAGTGGTCACCGCCGCGACGGACGGCACCTCGAACCGGCTGAGGTCGCCGCAGCCGGCAAGCGTCAGCGCGCCGAGAAGCGGCAACAGCAGCCAGCGCCGGCTTCTCCAGGTTTTGCGCCGTCCCTCGGATCCGATCACGTCTGGCTCTTTTCGGGCGCTACCGGGCGCCCGTTACCTCGATCTGTCCCGCGTCGCGAATCCCGATCTGCGGTCCGGAGCGCCGCTCGACCCAGCCCCGAACTCGGATTCGCTTGTTTTCCAAGGACTTGGGCGAGATGCCCGCGGCCCCCAACGGTCCCACTATGCGCCTTGAAATAGTCACCGCAAAGTCCCGAGTCCAGCGCCGGCCGAAGTTCAAAAACACCGTGCTGCCGGCCTCCCGGACCGAAACCACCCGACCTTCAACCAGCGTGAAGCGACCGGATCGTGACAGCAGCTCCTCGGTGTCCTCGGCTCGGGTGAGCGGCCCGGGCTCGGCCCAAAGCCCGCGTTTCGCATCACGGGCCGCGCCTTCTGCAGCCAGCAGCTCGGCGCGGCAATCGGCCTGCGGGATGCCGAGGCCGACCATGGCGTGGCCTTCCTGCAGCAGCCGGACCTGGGCCGACACCGCTTCGCCGTCGACGACCACATAGCTCGGCTGGCGGCCGTAGCGGTCGGGCGTATCGTCGGCGCCGCGCAGCACGACCCGCCGGCCCCGGACCAGCCCCGTCAGCGCTGCAACCGCCTCCGTCTGCTGCGACGAATCGACTTCCACACCTGCGAGTCGAATCTCCCGGCCATCGTCGAGACGAAGGCTGCGGGCATCGACGACCGCCACAACCAGACCATCCCCCTGTTCGGCCAGATCGGCACAACCCGCTCGTGCGTCGCAGCCGCCGATTAGCAGCGCAGCTGCGACCGCCAGCGCGATATGTGTGGAGTGATCGGCCGCTCTCATCGTGAAGACTCACAATCACCGATGCACGCAGGTGGCAGCTTCAATCACTCGTACATCGGCCTGCTCACTAAGCGTCGTTCGCTCGCATCGGGCAAGTCATTCCATCGTCCGGAAATCCTGCTCGCTTGCTGGTGAACAGCCGATACGGCATGATCGCACCACGATCAGAAGCGCTGCGAGTGAAGCCGGCGCCGGTCGAAAGGGAGGATGCTTTGAAGTTCGTTCGCACGACTCTTGCCGCATGTCTGTCGCTCGCCGTGATGACGGCCGCGCAGGCACAAAATCAACCGCCGCTCAAGCTCGGCGCCATCTTGGACATGTCGGGTCTGTACGCCGACATCACCGGCGTCGGCAGCGAGACTGCCGCCAAGATGGCGGCGGAGGATTTCGGCGGCAGCGTGCTGGGCCGCAAGATCGAGATCATCGCGGCCGATCATCAGAACAAGGCCGACGTCTCGGCCAACATCGCCCGCGACATGCTCGACAACCAGGGCGTCGAAGCGATCATCGATGTCGCCGCATCGGCGACTGCGCTTGCAGCCGCGGAGATCGCCAAGGCGCGCGGCAAGATCATCATGTTCTCCGGACCGGGGTCGATCCGCCTGACCAATGAGGCCTGCGGCCCCTATACGGTGCACTACGTGTTCGACACTTACGCGCAGGCCAACACCACCGGTCTCGCGGCGGTGAAGCAGGGCCTCGACAGCTGGTTCTTCCTGACGGCAGACTACGCATTCGGCCAGGACCTCGAACGCGACACCACCAACGTCATCAAGGCCTCGGGCGGCAAGGTGCTGGGCAGCGTCAAGCATCCGCTGAATACGTCGGACTTCTCGTCGTTCCTGCTACAGGCGCAAAGCTCGAAGGCCAAGGTGATCGGCCTCGCCAATGCGGGCGGCGACACCATCAACGCCATCAAGCAGGCGGCCGAATTCGGCATCACCAAAGGCGGCCAGAGGATTTCGCCGCTGCTCGCCTTCATCTCCGACATCGACAGCGTCGGACTGGAGACGGCACAGGGGCTGATCCTCACCGAGGCGTTCTATTGGGATCTCAACGACGAGACCCGCGCCTTCAGCAAGCGCTTCATGGAGCGCACCAAGCGCATGCCGACCTCGGCGCAGGCGGGCCTCTACTCGGAGACGATGCACTATCTGCAGGCCGTCAAGGCCGCCGGCACCACCGACGCGGCTGCAGTAATGAAGAAGATGAAGGAAACACCGATCAACGACTTCTTCGCCAAGAACGGCCACATCCGCGAAGACGGCCGCATGGTGCACGACATGTATCTGTTCGAAGTCAAGAAGCCGTCGGAATCGAAAGGCCGCTGGGACGACTACAAGCTGCTCGCCACCGTGCCGGGCGACCAGGCGTTCCAGCCCCTGTCCGAATCGCGCTGCCCGCTGGTGAAGAAGTAACTTACTCAACGCCGTCATTGCGAGGAGGCGAAGCCGACGAAGCAATCCAGCTCCGTGCTCGGAACTGGATTGCTTCGCTTCGCTCGCAATGACGAAAAGCCCATGGAACAACTAACAACAACAAGGACCCCGCCATGACCGACATCGTCCTGCAGCATCTCGACCGCGGTCTGCTCACCATCACGATGAACCGGCCCGACCGGCGCAACGCGCTCAATCCGGACATGACGCGCGGGCTGGTCGAGGCGGCGCAGCGTGCCAAGGACGATCCGGCCGTGCGCGCCGTGCTGCTCAAGGGCGCGGGCGGTACGTTCTGCGTCGGCGGCGACGTCAAGTCGATGGCGGCCGCGGGCGATCCGCCGCCGCTGGAACAGAAGATTGTGACCCTGCGCCGCGCCATGGAGGTGTCGCGGCTGCTGCATCTGATGCCCAAGCCAGTAGTAGCGCAGATCGACGGCGCGGCGGCCGGCGCCGGGCTGTCGATGGCGCTGGCCTGCGACCTGCGCGTCGCGGGTAGCTCGGCCAAGATCACCACGGCGTTCGCCAAGGTCGGTCTCTCGGGCGATTTCGGCGGCACGTACTTCCTGACGCACCTGATCGGTGCTGCGAAAGCGCGGGAACTGTATCTGACCTCGCCGGTACTGACAGCACAGGAGGCGCAGGCGCTCGGCGTCGTCAATCGCGTCGTGCCCGACGCCGAGGTCGGGACCTCAGCCCACGAGCTTGCACTGTCGCTGGCGCAAGGTCCGACGGTGACGCTCGGCTATATCAAGACCAACATNCACAATGCCGAGACGTTGTCGCTCGAAACCTGCTTCGATGCCGAAGCGCTGCATCACTCGCGTTGCTCGGAGACCGCCGACCACAAGGAAGCCGCCGCGGCTTTCGTCGAGAAGCGCGCGCCGTCGTTCCAGGGCCGCTGAGCGTGGCGCCGTTTCTCCGCCTGCGCCAGATCTGCCTCGTTGCGGATGCGATCGAGCCGGCCGCGTCGCAGCTCGCCACCATCATGGGCCTGAACGTCTGCTATCGCGATCCGCATGTCGGCAAATACGGCCTCGAGAACGTGCTGCTGCCGGTCGATACCATGCTCTTGGAAATCGTCGCGCCGATCCAGCCCGGCACGGCGGCCGGCCGCTTCCTCGAGAAGACCCAAGGCCGCGGCGGCTACATGGCGATCTTCTGCTGCGACGATCCAGATGCACGCGCGGCCCACACCGACAGCCTCGGTGTCCGCGCCGCCAACGTCATCGACCAAGCGCCGTATCACGGCGTGCAACTGCACCCGCGAGACTGCCGCGCGGCCTTCATCGAACTCAACACCACCGCAGGCAGCGACAACATCCGAGGCCCCTACCCGCCCGCCGGCCCGGATTGGGCCAAGGCGATCCGCACCGATACGACCCAGGCGCTGACCACGGTGGAGATGCAAAGTTCCGATCCAGCGGACTTGGCCGCGCATTGGGGACGGATACTTCAACTACCTGTCGAGACCGATGCCGACCACAGCTCCGTGCTGCGGCTGCCGAACGCAACGCTACGGTTCACGCCGGGCGACAGCGAAGCGATGACGGCGTTGACGTTCAAGGTCGCAAATGCAGCCGACATCCGCGCTGCCGCACAAGAGCAAGGCCTCACCCTCACCGCCAGCGGCTTCCGCCTCGCCGGCGTCGAGTTCAAGCTAATCACCTAACCACCCGTCATTCCGGGGCGCTCGCGTAGCGAGCGAACCCGGAATCTCGCCGTTGTGGAAAGGCCTGAGTTGCAGAACATATCGGGATTCCGGGTTCACGCGCTACGCGCGTGCCCCGGAATGACCGCCTGGGGCTGACGAGTAGCAGTGACCTCACCGCCCCTTGAAATGCGCGACGCGGCGTTCTTCGGTGGCTTTGACGCCTTCCTTGAAGTCTTCGGTGGCGCGCAGGCGGGTTTGCTCGGCGAGTTCGTGCTTGGTGGCTTGCATCACCCGATCGGCCAGACCGGCCCGCATGGTGGCGCGGGTCGCGAGCAGACCGAGCGGCGAGCACTCGGCGATCTCGCGCGCCAGCTTCAGCGCGCCGCTCCGCACCTCGTTGATCGGCACCAGCACGTTGGCGAGGCCCATCTGCACCGCCTCTTCGCCGGTGACGCGGCGCGAGGTGTAGAACATCAGCTCGGCGTTGTTCTTGCCGATCAGCTCCGGCAGCGTCACGGTGAGACCGAAGCCGGGATGGAAGCCGAGCTTGGTGAAATTCGCCGCGAACCGCGCCTCGGCGCAGGTCACGCGGAAATCCGCCGACACGGCGAGGCCGAGGCCACCACCGATGGCGGCGCCGTGGACCGCCGCGACGATCGGCTTCTTGGCGCGGAAGATCCGCACCGCCTCGATGTACAGATGTCCGATCTCGCCGAGGCTGTCGGCCGGATCGCCCTTGGCGGTTTGCGGATCGGACTCTTTACGCGCCGGATCGCCGAAATTGGCGCCGGCGCAGAACGCCTTGCCCTGCGCCGCCAGCACGGTGGCGCGGACCTCGGGATTGGCGTCGATCTCGTCGAGCGCGTTGGCGATCTGGCGGATCAGTAGGATGTCGAAGAAATTCAGCGGCGGCCGCTGGATTTCGATGGTTGCGACATGGCCGGTGATCTCGACCGCGATATCGGTGTAGCTGCTCATGATTGGTCCTCGATCCTTGGATGCGCCGACTCAGCGCAGCCCGAGCCCGCGCGCGATGATGCCGCGCAAGACCTCGGTGGTACCGCCCTGAATGGTGAGTTTCGGGGCCAATTTTGTCGCGAACGCCGTCAGCTCGTCGAGCGTCGCATGGTTCGAGTCTTCCGCATCGACGAAGGCCGCGAGTTCGCGCACGCGATGAGGCAATTGCTGTTCCCACACCGTGCCGATGTCCTTGACGATCGAGGCTTCGACCACCGGCTCCTTGCCGGCCTGCAGCATGCCGGCGACCGACACCGACATCCGCCGCATGGTGTGGAGCTGCGCCACCAGCCGGCCGATGCCCTCGGCGCCGCGCGTGTCGGGCTCCGGCCCGAGCGCGCGCACCAATTCGGTGAGCACGTAGTACGTCTCGAGGAAGCGCTCCGGCCCCGAGCGCTCGTAAGCGAGTTCGGAGGTCGCCTGCTTCCAGGCGCCGTCGATCTCGCCGAGGACGTGATCGTCCGGCACGAAGGCGTCGGTGAACACCACCTCGTTGAATTCGCGCTGGCCGGTGATCTGCGCGATCGGATTCACCTTGATGCCTGGCGACTTCATGTTCACCAGGAACTGCGTCAGGCCGTGGCGGCGATTTTCCTTGGTGGACGGCGAAGTGCGAAAGATCGCGATCATGTAGTCGGCGATGTGCGCCGACGTGGTCCAGATCTTGGCGCCGTTGATCAGATAGCCGCCGTCGGTCTTGGTCGCCTTGGTCTTGGCGGCGAACAGATCCGAGCCCGAATTCGGCTCGCTCATGCCGATGGCGAAGCACAACTCGCCGCGGCAGATCCGCGGCAGGATGTCCATCTTGATATGCTCGGGCGCGTATTTCAGCAGCACCGGGCCGCTCTGCCGGTCGGCGACGAAGAATCGCCGCGTCGGCGCATTGGCTACGCGCATCTCTTCGGTGACAACGTAGCGCTCGAGGAAGGTACGTTCGTGGCCACCATATTTCTTCGGCCAGGTCATGCCGAGCCAACCTCGCTCGCCCACGCGGCGGGAGAATTCAGGCGCATCGTTGTCTTCACGTTGCGGCTTGTGCGGATCGAACGTGCCGGCCGCGATTTCCTCGGCCAGAAACGCGCGGACTTCCTGCCGCAGTTGTTCGCAGACGGGCGGCAGACGAATCGGATCGAAGCGGAGGGCAGCGGTCATAATGATCTCTTTGGTTTAGCGCGAGGCGACCAGCGGCCACAGATCGTCGGCACCACGCCCCGCCACCAGCCGGCCCAGTTCGACCGCCCAATGGCTCTCGCTGCCGAAATCGTCGCGCCAGCCCAGCGCGCGCAGCGAGTAGCGATGCAGGATGTGCTCCTCGGTGAAGCCGATGGCGCCATGGACCTGATGGGCGATCGCCGCGCCCTTCTCGGCCGCTTCGGCACAGCGAATCTTCGCCGCGGCAGCTTCGAGGAAGACGGCGTCGTCGAACGACGCAGCGCTGCAGATCGCGTCGGCTGCCGACGTCGCGGCCGCGAGCGCCGCCGAGGTTTCGCCGGCGAGCTTCGCCAGATTGTGCTGCACGGCCTGAAACTGCCCGATCTTCTTTTCGAACGCGACGCGCTGATTCGCATAGGCGACGCTGATCGCCAGCAGCGTTTCGAGACTGCCGGCGATCTGCAGGCTCCGCACCACGCATCCCATCAGCATCAGCGCCGTCTGATCGAAGCCGCGGGGCGCGGACGCCGTCTGGAGCGGCACAACTGCGTCGAAGCTAACGACGTCCAACGCATCGCCTCCAAGGCTCGTGCCTTCGTCGATACGGCAGGCAGCAGCATCGACCAGCGCGACGACGGCACCCTTGTCACCATGCGCCAGCACCGCAATGTGCTTCGCCTCATGGCCAAACGGCACGCCGCGCGCGCCCCCGCTGAGGCAGCCATCGTGGCCGAGTACGATGCGATCCTTCGGGTGCGCCGGCACCACCGTCATCGCGCCATCGAGCGAAGCGATGCCGGCCTGCGCCAGCAGCCAGCCTGCCAGCATGGTTTCGGCGAGCGGCGCGGGCAGCGCTGCGCGGCCAGCAGCGTTGAGCACGGCGAAGCCATCGGCGAGGCTTGCGCCGGCGCCGCCGAAATCTTCCGCCACCCAGCTCAGCGGCAGGCCGGACTCGGTCAGGGCCTGCCAGAGCGGCGCTTTCCAGCCTCCGGCGTGATCGGCATTGATGGCCTGGGCGTCGGCCAGATCGGCGAAGATTCGCTCCGCGGTCTCGGCGACGATGTTGCTCTCAGTCTCCACGGCGTTTCCCGTTGCGCATCGTCCACGCGAGCGCGGGGATGCTGTTGTTGTTGCGGCGATGATGATGAAATGCCGCCGCGCTGGCAAGCGCGCGGCCTGCACGGGCGATTGCGTGGTAGGCATGCGCGGGCAATTCCGCCGCGCGGGCTTTGTCCACTTGCTCTTGCGATACCGGCGGATAAGGTGCGGGCGCAGAAACGCAGCTAATCGCCGCACCGGCAGGGGAAGCAATGGCAAAGACCGAATTGAACGTCATCATCACCGGATCGGCCTCGGGCCTCGGCGCGGCGACGGCGCGAATCCTGGCGAAGGACGGCGCGCGGCTGCTGATCAACTACGCGTCGAGCGAGAAGGACGCCCACAGCGTCGCCGACGAATGCCGCCAGCTCGGCGCGCCCGAAGTGGTGGTGGCGCAGGGCGACGTCTCCAAGGACGAGGACTGCCGCAAGATCGTCGCCGCCGCTGCGCACTGGGGCAAACTCGACGCGCTGATCAACAATGCCGGCACTACCAAGCACGTCCCCCACCATCTGCTCGACGAGCTGTCGGCCGAAGACTTTCAGCGGCTCTACGCGATCAACACGATCGGGCCGTATCAGATGGTGCGCGCCGCGCGTGCACTGCTCGAAGCCGGCGCCAAGGCGTCCGGCCGCGCGAGTGCGGTCGTCAACGTCTCGTCCGTCGCCGGGATCAGCGGCATGGGCTCCTCGATCGCCTACGCCGCCAGCAAGGGTGCGCTCAACGTGATGACGATGTCGCTGGCGCGCGCGCTGGCGCCGGCGATCCGCGTCAACGCCATCTGCCCGGGCTATATCGATACGCCGTGGTTCACCAAGGGCCGCGGTGCCGAAGCCGCCAAGCAGGTCCGCGACGCGGTTACTGCTGCGGTGCCGCTGAAGATCGCCTCGTCGCCGGAAGACATTGCCGAACTGGTGTGCTTCCTCGCCACGCCGCGGTCGAGCAGCATGACGGGCGAACTGGTGCGGATGGATGCCGGCCTGCATCTCGGCGAGCTCAAAGCCGTGACGCGCAAGCCGTCCTGACCGGAGGCGAAATCGCCGCCTGCCCTACATCGTGCGGCGGGCGGCGAAACGATGCCAGATGAACAGCACCACCACCGCGCCGATGGTCGCGGTGATAAAGCCGGCGCCCTGGTTGGGGCCGTAGTGCCCGATGGCCTGACCGACCGCAGTCGCGACGAATGCGCCGATGATGCCGAGCACGGTCGTCAGCAGAAAGCCCTGCGGATTGTTCGGGCCGGGCGCCAGCAGCCGGGCAATGATGCCGGCGACGAAGCCGACCAGGATAATCCAGAGTATTCCGCCCATCGTCGTCCCCCTTCAGGTGCTCGTTGGTATCGCCACGGACGTTCGCCGGCGCGACCCCCGCGCTTAATGAGCGGGAACGGCCAAAGGTTCCGTCGCGCAGGCGAGCCCGGCCGTTCAAACCCAGCGCGAGACTTCGTCCTCGGTGGGCACGCGGCCATCCGGCGTGAGCTGATCGACCGCGCCCGGCAAATGCTGGCTGATTTCATCGAGCAGCTGATCGCGCGACAGGCCGGTCTGCTGCGACAGCAGGTTGATCTGATCGGCGCCGAGCGCATTGGCGAGATCGTTGGGGCCGATCTGCTGATTGGGGCCGTGGCCGACCCACGAATTGGCGGCGTCGCCGAGGCCGTTGGCCTGAAGCTGCCGCACCAGATCGCCCAGGCCGCCCGACAGCACGCTGCCAAGAGCACCGCCGGCCAACAAGCCGCCAAGCCCACCCTTCAGCATATCGCTGAGCCCGCCGCCGCTACCGGCGTTGGCGCTGGGCGGCGGAGCCGGGACCGGCTGAGGCGCCGGCTGATTGTTGGAGGTGACGTGTTTGTAGGCCTTGTAGGCAAGTAGCGCCAGGATCGCCATCGTGAGCTTGGACTTCCCGCCGCTCTTGTCGTTGGGATCGGCGGGGCCGCGCGGGCCGTTCTGCATGCCGTTGAGAATGTCGAGCAGGCCCATGGTGATCCTCCCTAAACATCATGGTGGCGAACTCGCTCAGCGCGATCGCCGGTCCGCAACAGATAAGGACCGCCCATGACGGCAACAAGGCACCCCGGCCGGGACTGGCGATCCGGCAGCCGCTCTGCTATTGGGATTTTCGATGGCGGGCGATCCTGAACAGGATCGCCGCCGGACGGTCCCGTAGCTCAGCCGGATAGAGCGGCGGTTTCCTAAACCGCAGGTCGAATGTTCGAGTCATTCCGGGATCGCCAATTATCTCGACGGCCGGCTCCGATGCGATAGCGCGCCGGTCACGGCGCCCTGCGGTAGATGAAGATTTCATCGCCGCGGCCGTTCTCGAAGACCTTCGCCGGCGTCGTCCCAAATCGTTTGTTGAGCGCGTCCGCGTAGCCGAGCTTGCTGTGCCGGATCTCCAGCACCACGGCGTCATAGCTGGCCCAATCGGCGAACAGCGCCGGATCTGGATGCTCGGCGCCGAAGCCGACGACCACCTGCGGCGTGGTGTTGACGAAGCCGCCGTAGAACAGGATCTGGTTGCTGTTGCTGGAGATCCGCGCCGTCGGCGGCAGGTTCTGCTGGAGCCAGGCGGCGGCGGCGTAGCGGTAGTGCTGGGCGTCGTATTTGCGGATGCCGACGAGTAGTCCGGTGATCAGCAGCGCGATCACCACACCCAGCAGGACACGCGGCCGCAGCGCAGTCCTGTCTCTCGCCGCACGCCACAGCGCCAGCAGCCCGGCGGCCGCGACGGGCGTGAAGATCAGCGACATCACCAGACCGTGGCGATAGTCGAACACGATGTTGAAGTAGATCTGCGCCGCGTAAATGACGAGGCCGGCAAGCAGATAAGCGAACGCTGCGCGGAACGGCGCTGACGAACGGATGCGCCGGTCCGCCCAGGCGAAGCCGGTCATCGCCACGGTGGCGAGGCCCATCGCATTCACCAGCCCGTACAGCAGAAGCCCGAACACCATCGCCGCATAAGCAAACGTGGCCTTGCGCGATTCGAACGGCGCCAGCACCTGATCACGCAGAATGTCGATGCGCCCGCGCGGCTTGGACAGCAGCGCACCGAGATTGCCGGCATCGCTCCAGAACGCCGTCAGCAACAGCGCGCCGACCGGAGCCAGCGCCAGCGCCAGAACCGCCGCGATGCGAAGGGGGCGCGACCGGGCCTCGAAGGCGACGCGGACCGCCGAGACCAGGACGACGAACCCGAACGCCTCGATCCTGAACAGGCCGGCGGCGAGCGTACACAGCAGGAAGCCGGCACGGTAGCGCCAGCCCGGCGTCTGCAGATCCCGGATGGTGAAGTAGAAGCCAATGAGCATCAGCAGGAAGTAGAAATGCTCCCGCACGATGGTGGCGCGTAGATCGTTGAACCACAGATTTCCGAGGAGCAGCAACCCAGCCGCGATCAGCGCCTCGCGCTGGGGCACCAGCAGCCAGACACATCGCAGCACGACCAGCACGGTCAGAGTCGAGGCCACGCCGTCCACGATCAGCGCCAGCGGCCAGGCATCGATCCCGGTCAGCTTCATCCCGCCGCCGAGCAGCAGCGGATAGGTGAACCAGGGAAACAGCTGCCTCGCCTCGGCAAAGTGGCCCTCGGCGAACAGCCGGGCGCCGCGGACATAAAGGATGCCGTCATTGTTGATCTGCACCACCAGGGCCTGCCAGATCAGCAGCGCCACATGGATCAGGCAGATCAGCGCGACGAGGGTGGGGACGGACAGCGATCCGAGGCGGGTCTTGAGGCTGATGTTCATGATCGAAGTTGTTCGGTCCATCGCCCAAAACGATCGCCGCACGCGGCTTTACGCCCGCAGTTTCGACGGCAACCGACCGTCGCTGTCAAGGCGCCTGACGTCCGATGAGACGCTGAGGCAGGGGAACGCTGCACGCGGCCCTAAAAGATTGATATTATGGCCACATGTCCGCACTTCGATTGCTGCTGTTCGTTTCTGATCCCCTGACCGCCGATGTGCGGCTGAAGCCGCTGCTCGACCGGCTCGTCGAGGCCGGCCGGCTGCGCTATGCCTGCGTCGACCGCGACATGAAGCTCTCGGGTGCGGTTTCCGAGCAGTACGATCTGTTGCTGGCGCATCGTAATCTCAGCCGGCGGCAGACTGTCTGGCTGCGCGCTCACCCCGTGCCGTTCATTTACGACATCGACGACCTGCTGCTGGAAGAGACCCTCCCGTCCAGCCGCCGCCGCGCGGCACAGCAGCAGTCGATCCGCTGGTGTCTCGCGCAGGCGGCTTTCGTCACGGCGCCCTCGCGGCGGCTGCTCACGGAGCTCGATCGGCTCGCCGGCGGAACCGCAGCCCGCGCCCGGTTGGTACCCAACCCGGGTCAGGAGATCATCCCACCGCCCAAGACCGGCCGTTGCCGGCGGGTGCTGTGGACCTCGAGCGCGCAGCCGATGGGGGCGGCGGATCTCGACGAGGTCTGCGCCGGCATCGCGGAGGCCGCGAAGGCCGGCCGGCTCGAACTGTTGCTGGTCGGCAAATTCTCGGCGCAGCTGCAGGCGCTGCTCGGCCCGGCGCGGCTGATCCCCTGGCTGGCACCGGAGGCCTACCTGGAGCTGCTGCGGCGGGAGACGCTGATCGCGGTTGCGCCGCTCAGCCGCTGCCTGGCGCCGGCGCAGCAGCGCTTCGCCGACTGCAAATCCGACATCAAGATCGCCCAATACGCGTCGAGCCGGATCGCCGGCGTGTATTCCGATGCGCCACCCTTCGCCGACAGCGAGCTGCCGCGCACGATCGTGCCCAACACGCGGGAGGCGTGGCGCGATGCGCTGCTCGCGTTAGCGGAGACCGGGACCGAGGCGGCGAATGTATTTGCGGAGAATCAACTCATCGAGGCCCGGCGGCCGTCTCGCGTAGCAGCGGAGCTTTACGACATCCTCGGCGCCACCGCCGCGACCGGCGCGCCGTTTCGATTCCGCGCGATCCCGACGCCCGACATCGGGCGACGGCTCGAAGTCGCATTCAGATCGCTCACCGCGCGACTGAAGCCGGCGCGGACGGGCGTGTAGCGCTCATGAAGATCGCCTTCGGGATCGTCACATTGTTCGGCGGCGGAGGCCTGCAGCGCGACTGCATGGCGATCGCCCGCCGCCTCGCCGCACAAGGCCACGACGTCACCATCTTCGCGGCGCGGCGGCGCGGGGAACGACCAGAGGAGCTGAAGATCGAGCTGCTGCCGAACCGCGCCTTCAGCAATCACCGCCGCGACCTGGCCTTCGCCAAGGCCTTCGCCGATGCGACGCGCGGCCGTTTCGATCGCGTGGTCGGCTTCGGCAAATTGCTTGACCTCGACGTGCTGTATTGCGCCGATCCGTGCCTGGCGGCGAAGCCGGCGAAATGGACCGCGTTGTTGTCGTCGCGCCGGCGCATTCAAATGCAGCTCGAAGCCGCCAGCTTCGCGGCCGGACAGCACACGAAATGCTTATTACTGAGCGAGACCCAGGCGGCGGATTTCCGCCGCGCCTGGTCGACCGAACCTGGCCGTGTGGTCGTGCTACCACCGACCATCGATCGCAACCGACGCAAGCCTGAGCTTCGCAGCGACGGCACCCGCGAGCGGATGCGCGCTGAGCTGAAGGTTAGTGGCGATCAGTTGACCTGGCTAGCCGTCGCCGCTCAGCCGAAGGTCAAAGGTCTCGACCGCGCGGTCGCGGCACTAGCGGCATTTCCAAATGCGCGACTGGTAATCGCCGGTATCGCGGAGGGGAGCAAGGCGGCACGGCTGGTACGCGGCTTGGCGGACAAAGCCGGGGTCCGCGACCGTATCCGGTTGCTCGGGTTGCGCAGCGACATTCCCGAACTGATGGCCGCGGCCGATCTGCTGATCCATCCGGCGCGCTACGACACCACCGGCACGGTGATCCTCGAAGCACTGGTCAACGGCCTGCCGGTGATCACCACCCCGCAATGCGGCTACGCCGTGCATGTCACGGCAGCGGATGCGGGCGTAGTGCTGCCCGAAACGTTCTCGGCCACCGACCTAACCGAAGCCCTCCGCCGCGCCGAGTCGCCCCAGCGCCGCAACGACTGGAACCGCAATGGCGCCGCTTATGGTGAGGCGCAGCCGCTCTACGACGGTCTCGACCGGGCGGCTGAACTGATCGTCGCAGCAGGATAAACTAACTCGCCGGCGCCCCGAGGCGCTTTCACAAGTAATAACCTCATGGTGAGGAGGCGCGAAGCGCCGTCTCGAACCATGGGCCGCGAGCACGTGCGGCGCATCCTTCGAGACGCCCCGGCATCGCCCTGCGGGCGACGCCAAGGCTCCTCAGGATGAGGTCAGTGCAGAGGCAAGCGCCATTCGCCGGACTGCGTCGCGCTCTACACCTTCACCATTCGCTTGCCGCGGTTTTCGCCGGCTAGCAGGCCGATCAGCGCCGCAGGGGTGTTTTCCAGGCCATCGATGACGTCTTCCTGGACTTTCAGCTTGCCGCTCTGGACCCAGCCCTGCAGCTTGGCGACGGCCTCGTCGCGCTGGTCCATGTAGTCCATCACGATGAAGCCCTGCATGATCAGCCGCTTCACCACGATCAGGCCGGGGACGCCGCGCGGACCGGTTGCCGACGGCGTGCGATCGTATTGCGAGACGGCGCCGCAGCAGGCGATGCGGCCCTTCAGGTTCATCAGCGCCAGGCAGGCTTCGAGAATGTCACCGCCGACATTGTCGAAATACACGTCGATGCCGTTCGGCGCCGCGGCGCGCAGCGCCTTGAACAAACCGCCGTCCTTGTAGTCGACGGCGGCGTCGAAGCCGAGCTCATTGACCAGCCAGTCGCACTTCTCCTTGCCGCCGGCGATGCCGACGACGCGGCAGCCTTTGATCTTGGCGATCTGGCCGACGATCGACCCCACCGAACCCGCCGCGGCCGAGACGACGACCGTCTCACCGGCGCGCGGTTTGCCGATATCGAGCAGGCCGAAGTAAGCGGTGAGGCCGGCGATGCCATAGATGCTGAGCAGATGCGTCAGCGGCTCGACCTTGGGCAGCTTGGTGAGATGCTTGGCGGGCAGCGCCGCATACTCCTGCCAGCCGGTGTCGGCGAACACGATGTCGCCGGGCGACAGCCCCGGCGCCTTCGAACTCACCACTTCGGCGATGCCTCCGCCCGGCATCACGCTGTCGGTCTCGACCGCGGCCCGATAGGTCGCGCCCTGCATCCAGGCGCGATTGGCAGCGTCGAGCGAGATGTAGCGCACCTTGACCAGCGCCTCGCCGTCCTTCGGCTCCGGCATCGGCGCTTCCGTCAGACGGAAATGCTCGGGTCCGAGCTTCTCCTTGGGCTTTTCGATCAGCAGCACCTGGCGGTTGACGGCGGTCATGCGCTCTCTTTCTTGTCAGGTTGATGGTTACAAGCGTCTGACATAGCGCCCTCGCGGGCGAAGTCAAAGCGCGGGCGCGATTGATTATCGGCGCACTTCTGTGGCACCCGGCGTGATCCGCTGTCGGATGAAATCGAGCGCTTCCACATAGATTCGCTGGGCCAGCTCCGGATAATACTTGGACAACGACTCCACCATCACCCCGGAGTTGATTTCGAGCACTTGCGGCACAGCGCCGCTCCACACCACGTCGACCGCACCGAACACCAGGCCGACCGCTGCGGCTGCGCGGGCAGCAATCGCGACGCTCTCTTCACGCAGCGGGCCGTCACCAACTAATTCAGGCACGGCGCCGAGATCGAGATTGTGCCGCCAGTCGAGCCGCAAGGTCTCTCCTTCCGGCAGCACCTCATCTAGCCGCACGGACGAAGACCGCAGCTGCGCCAGCGTGGCGCCGAGCCGCTCGGGCGGCAGCGCCTCGACGAGCAGCGTCATCGCGGTGCGAACGCCGTCGCCGCAGATTTGCGGCCGCTTCTTGTCGTACACCGCCAGCGGCCGGCCATCGAGCAGCACGACGCGAAGCTCGCGCTCGATGGTCAGATACGGCGCCGCCGCCACGTTTTGGCCGGCGGCGAAGATCGCCATCGCGGCCTGCTCGAGTTCGATCGCATCGCCGACCTTGAAGACGAGATTGCCGCAGGTGCCCTCGTTGGGCTTCACCACCAGACCATTTGGATGCGCCGCAAGCAGGTCGAGCAGCCGCGGCCAATTGGCCTCCCGCACCACCACCTTGAACAAATTGTGATTCATGAACAGCGCATGTGGCACGCAGGCCACGCCTGCGCCGGCCAGCACCGATGCGGTCGCCGACTTGTCGTTGGCGATGCGGTGCGCAACCGAGTTGTTGAGACCGAAATCGTAACCATAAATGTAGTGGCGCGCCGTACCTTTGCCGATCGTAATCAGCCAGCCGTCGAGGCCTATCTCGACTTCCAGGCCATGGCGGGCCGCATAGGCCTTGACCATTCCGACGATGGCGCGCTCGGCGTATTGCATGGACGAATTTCCGCAACCTGTATCATGCCCGACGTTCGGCTTCGCGCCGGAAGTCGCTGGCGGCGTGACCCTAGTGCATCACTCGTTATCGTTCCAGCCGCTCACTTGTTACCGGGGCGTGATCGCCATGGTATAGAACGGCCGCCGCGGCGAGCGGGCGACACAAACCGACCGCGCCGAGCCTGGGAGGCTTCATGGACACCCTGCTTCTTCCGCTGTCGCCGCGTTTCATCGCGCTCACCATCTGCGTGGTGCTGACGGCCTTGTTCGGCGCCGTCGCGATCTTCGATCCCAATCCGCGCATGTTCGATCTGGTGCTGGTGCCGCTGCTCGTGTTCGGCGCGCTGACGCTGCTGGGTATCTGGGATCTGGTGCAGAAGAACCATGCGGTGCTGCGCAACTATCCGATCTCGGCGCACTTACGGTTTCTGCTCGAGGAAATCCGTCCGGAGATGCGGCAGTATTTCTTCGAGAGCGAGAAGGACGGCAAGCCGTTCAGCCGCGATACCCGCGCGCTGGTGTATCAGCGCGCCAAGATGGTGCTCGACAAGCGGCCGTTCGGGACTCAGGAAGACGTCTACGCCGACGGCTACGAATGGCTGAATCATTCGGTGGCGCCGCGGCCGCACGCCGACGAAGCGTTCCGCATCAAGATCGGCGGGCCGGAGTGCGCGAAAGCGTATTCGGCCTCGGTGTTCAATATCTCGGCG